>CAZFWK010000023.1:0-16704 GCA_964522555.1 uncultured Peptoniphilaceae bacterium
ATACATGATCATGATGTTTTTTACCAGGCTGACACCCGATACCGCTGCCGCTTCGGGATTGCCCCCGATTGCGAACATGTTTTTTCCCAGTGTGGTCTTATTCCAAACCACCCACATGACGACCGATACGATCGCCAAGTAAAAGACAAGGTGAGGGATGCCCAAGAAAGTGCCGTTTACGAATTCATGATACCGCACGTCCAAAGTACCGATCGGTTGCGCTCCAAAGCGCTGGCTTTCAATATAGATCTGAATCAGACCGAATGCGATGAGCTGGGTACCGAGCGTGATAATAAAAGCATGAATTTTGAGTACCGCAACCCCGAATCCGTTGATCAAACCGAAGATCCCGCCGCATGCCAGTGCAATCAAAAACGGTACGATCAGCGGCATCGCTCCGAGTTCGGGATACATTCTCGCGCTATACGTAACGGCTTGCAATAAAGACGCAGCCAGTGCCGCCGACAATCCCATAACGCGCCCTGCTGAAAGGTCGGTTCCTTGCAAGACGATGAGACCGGCGACGCCCAATGCCATAATTCCTCTGGTGGAAGCTTGCTTCACGACATTCCAGAAGTTGACCATACTCAGGAAGCTCGGCTCATAAAGGATGATCGCCAGGATCATGATTCCTAAAATGAAGTACAACGCGTAGTTTAAGAGAAATGTCGTGTACTTTTCCTTCTTGGACTCGATCTGAAGGCCTTTGTTTAGATTTTTGTCGTCCATTCTTCTCTCCTATAGATATTTTGCTGCCAGTTCCATGATCTTTTCCTGGTCGAAGTTTGCCGTGTCGTCGATTCCCGCCAGGCGGCCGTTTGACATGACCATGATGCGGTCACAGATTCCCAAAAGCTCCGGTAATTCCGAAGAAACGATGATGACGCCTTTGTCTCGATTGGCGAGGTCTAAAATTAACTGATAGATCTCGTACTTCGCTCCGACGTCGATCCCTCGGGTGGGTTCGTCCAGAAGCAGGATTTCCGGATCCGTCAACAGCCAGCGTCCGATAATGACTTTTTGTTGGTTTCCGCCCGACAACGATTTGATCAGTGTCTTTTGGGTGGGGGTTTTTACACGCATCGAGTCGATGACCCATTTGGTCCTTTCGCGCATCTTCGCATCGCTCAAGAAGGGACCCGTTTTATATCGCTTTAAGCTTGCTACGACCGCATTGGATTTTATGTCTAATACCGGGAAGATTCCCGTCGCCCTTCTTTCCTCGGTTAGGAACGAGAATCCGTTTTTGATCGCTTCTTTCGGCGAACGATTTTGGATTTCTTTCCCGTGAAGCATCATCTTCCCCGACCCGACGGTCGAGGTGCCGAACATGTGCTCAAAAAGTTCCGTACGCTGTGCGCCGACCAAACCCGCGATCCCGAGTATTTCCCCTTTTCTGAGGCTGAAGCTCACGTCTTGGATCGTCGGTTGGAACTTTCCGGTCAAATTTTGCACTTCCAAGATGACTTCATGCGGTTTGTTCGTCTTGTCCGGAAATCGGTTTGTGAGTTCGCGTCCGACCATGTACTTGATGATCTTCGCATTCGTCATATTTTCCGCCGGTTCCGTGACCACCCATTTCCCATCCCGAAACACGGTGATGTCGTCCGAAATCTGCAGGATTTCTTCCATCTTATGGGAGATGTACACAATTCCCATCCCGCGATCTCTGAGCAGATTCAGAATGCGAAACAGCATCGCCACTTCTTGCTCGGTAAGCGAAGAAGTCGGCTCGTCCAAAATTAAAATTTTCGCATCGTACGAAACGGCTTTTGCGATCTCCACCATTTGTCTTTGCGAAACGGAGAGCTTCTCCATCCTCGTGCGCGGATCGATATTCATCCCGAGGTCGTCAAAAACTTTTTTGGTAAACTCGTACATCTCCTTATGACTTACCAAACCCATTTTTGTCGGGAAACGCCCCAGCATCATATTTTCCGCAACGGACCGTTTCAAGACCTGGTTCAACTCCTGATGCACCATGGATACGCCGTTCTCGAGGGCATCCTTCGGATTGTTGAACCGAATCGTTTCTCCGTTGAGCTTAATTTCCCCTTCGTCTTCGAGATAGATACCGAAAAGGCACTTCATCAGTGTCGACTTTCCCGCTCCGTTTTCTCCCATCAGGGAGTGGACGGTACCCGGTCTAACACGCAATTGCGCCTTGTCGAGTGCCTTTACACCGGGGAAAGACTTTGAGATATCGACCATTTCGAGTAAATATTGTTCACTCATTGGTTTCTCCTATAAAAAAGGGAAATCGTAAGTATTACGACTCCCCTTTGTCATCTTATTCGGTATATGCGCGATACGGAATTCTGACAGCTACTCCGCTCTCGTCATACTGATAGTCAAGACCATCCAGGAAATCTTTGCCTTGTCCTGCATTTTTCGCGATTTCCGCAAGTGCTTTCGCCATTGCATCCGCATCTTGCAATACGGTTCCCGCCATGGTTCCTTGCGCGATCGCTTCTTTTGCTTCTTCGGTTGCATCTACGCCGAATACGGGAATGTATTTGGTTTCGTCGCCCGAGTTGAATCCGGAAGCGCGCAGCGAGTTGACCGCTCCGATTGCCATTCCGTCGTTATTTGCAATTACTACGTCGATATTGGCAATGTCCTTTGCAGCCCAGGCATCCATCGCGTTCTTTGCTTTTTCAGTATCCCAGTTTGCGATTTGCATTCCGATTTCATTCGTTTCGATTCCTGCGTCTTGGATCGTTTTCACCGAATATTCGGTTCTTGCGATCGCTTCCGCATTGTCGAGTCCGCCGTGAAGCATTACATAGTCAAGTTTGCCATTTCCGTTGCGGTCGAGTTTTGCGGGGTCCGCTTTCCAAAGTTCCGCGATCATTTCACCTTGAATGATCCCGGCGTCTTCTTTCTTCGTACCTACAAAACGAGACTTGTCGTAAGTAGCGTATACGTTGATATCTTCCGGTTCGCGGTTAAAGAAGATGATCGGAAGATCAGCCGCTTTCGCTTGTTCAATAACGTTTGCAGCCGCACCCGTGTCTACGATGTTCATCAAGAGGACATCGGCACCTTTGGAAATTACGTTCGGGATTTGGTCATTTTGCATCCCTTGGTTGTTTTGTGCATCTTGAAGGTTCAGTTCGAGGTTCATTTCACCTGCGTATTTTTCCAATGCGGAACGTACGGTAGATGTGTAGGTATCACTGTACTGGTAGAAAAATGCGCCAACGCGTACCGCTTTGTCGTCGCCCGCTGCCGGTGCGTCGGTTGCGCCTGCTTCGGTTGTACCTGCTTCTGTTGCGGCCGGCTCGGTCTTTGCTGCCGGCTGGCACGCTGTGATCGCCATTGCCATGACAACGATTGCCAACAGCAATAGAGTCCATTTCTTCATTTTCATATGGTTCCCCCTTAAAATAAAAGATGGTGTTATCATAGAATTTATGACCCTTTCAGTCAAATAAAAGTGCCTATTTCCGTGCAATTTATCACGGTTTCATGGTGCAGTGGGCAACCGATTTCCCTGATCGTTGAATTTTTGCCATTGATTGCCACCGCTGGTATGATTAATGATATTATGGGTAATGATAGTAGGACAAATTATTTGACATAAGAGGTGAGAAAATGAAAAATCCGAACAGTAAAGACGGAAAAGTTCGACTTTGGACAAGACAAGATAACCGCTGCTTGGACATTTTAGAAAAGAAAGGTCGATTTACGAATCGCGACTATTATTTGCGAGAAAAATTCGGCGACATCGCAAATTTTTTCATCAACAAATACGGCTGGTTTGTGGATATCGCAAAGCAAAGCGTCCCGAAACCGGATGATGTCAATTTCCCGATCTGGTGCTCGGTGGCCGAAGAGTATATGTTGCGCCCGACTTTAAACGAAGTCGTACTGGAGATCGAAAAGGACGAGTCCGAGGTCGTGTATTTTGACGGAGTGCGTTGGGATCTGGTGCTGAATCACATGTATATCCCGAAAGATGAAGCGGATAATCTCGAATACGAGGCGCATTTGAAAAAGCTTGGCATCAAAAATCGCCACACTTTGGTGGAAGGGCGCGATGCGGTCCTGTTTCCCGAGGAACACAAGCGCGTATTGGAAAGCTGGCACCGCGTGTTTGAAGTGCCGGCATGGGATTACTTCCGGATCCAAGCCAATATTTGGGAGATTAAAAAAGACGAAGTAAAAAGAGTCTGGACGATTGAAGATGTAAAAGCCGGCCGCGTGATCGGGATCCCCGGGTAGGGAAATGAGGTTCGGGATCATCTGAAGAAATAAGACGATCCCTTTAAGCGCAGCACGGCATCACGAACCTTCTTACACATTCCCGAGAAGTACCGTGTCCAAATATCGCATGGCGATTTCTTTCAGTTCTTCCATCTTCCCAATATCGGTCGGCGGAATCTGCCCCCAATCCCGCGCAGGGAAGAATCTCGACAAGTGAAGCACGATCCCCGGGTCGATCGCAGCGAGCCGTTTGCTCAGCGCTTCGACCTCTTGGGGGTCGTCGTTTTTTTCGGGGATGACCAGCGTCGTCACCTCCACGTGGGATACCTTTGACGCGCGCTCAATCGTATTCCATACCGGTTCCAAACCGCCTTGTAGCGACTGGTAAAACGCCGCATTCCCTTTCAGATCGAGATTCCAAGCGTCGATCAAAGGCAGCACTTGGTCGAGCACATAGTCGGTCGTAAAGCCGTTTGAGACCACGACATTGACAAGCCCGGCTTCTTTCGCGAGCGCCGCCACATCCCGCACGAATTCGTAGCCGATCAACGGCTCGTTGTAAGTGTAGGCGATGCCGACATTGCCGTTATTCCGCTCAAAAAGTGCGTGTTTCACGAGTTCTTCGGGGCGCACTTCGATCCGATTCAATTCCGTTTCGGGATGCGCGATATGATAGTTTTGGCAAAAGGGACAGTCCAGATTGCAGCCGAAGCTGCCCACGGAAAGGATTCGCTTGCCCGGCATAAACCGCGCCAAGGGCTTTTTTTCGATTCGGTCGAGTGAGATCGATGTGACGACCCCGTAACTCATGCTTTCACTCACGCCGTTCTTTCCGATTCTCGCACCGCAGATCCCGATCGTTCCTTCCTTCATCCCGCATCGGTGCGGGCACACGGGGCAACTATACATGGCGATCCACGGTGAATCGGAAGAGATCGGCTTCTTGCGATTCTCCGATTCCGGCTTTTTTCTTTGCGATGGAGACTTGGTCCTTTGCCGTGTCGATCCCATCCAGATCCGGCAATAGTACCCCTGACCGACTTCCCTTCTTCACAATCACGCCGTAGATCTTGGGGTCGAGCGCATCGATCGAGTCGACCTTTTCCGGTTCGCTCAGCACATCGACCGATACTTCCAGATACGGCAGTTCCGACTCCTCCACCGGAGAAAAGCGCGGGTCTTCTAATGCCGCACTGATCGCATTTTTCGAAATCTCCCGATCGATCATGTCAAATCTCGGCGTCAGCGTGCCGATGCAACCTCGCAGTTGCCCGAATTTGTGCAGAGTGACGAACACGGCGGCTTTCTTCTGCGGGAAGCTTTCCGGGAGCTTTGGTGGGTTCATCCCGCTGATATGGCTTTCGATCGTCTCTCTTGCCAGCGTCACATACGGATGCTCGCCGCTTCGATTCTTCTCATTCATTTCGATAATTTCATCCTCATATTCCGCTAAAAACCTTCTGGAATCATCCTTTTCTCCGACTTGATAGGTCACAACGCCGTACCCCACGCCGAAAGGCCCCTCGTAGGACGAGTCGAGAGTCGTCACTTCTTTTCCGTCCAACGCGCCGCCCAAAATCACGAATGTAGGGTGGCCGCATTCGCCCGCCCCTTCCAATTCAGCTTCCGTATAGCGCAAGAGTGCGCCAAAATTCGCTTCCGTCAGATCCCGCATCACTTTCTCGTCGTATACGGGTCCCATGGGGTTGAAGCCGTAAGGCCCGGAATCTTTCAGTCGGTGCGAGAGGTCCCCGCTCGCGATGACGACGGTCTCTCCCGCCGATTCTTCCGCCGCTCTTTGGATCTGCTGCCCCAAGCGATAGTGTGCCGTAAGGGGCAAACCCGCCGTCCCGATCCGGATGATCGGGCAATCCACTCCCGCTTCATGCAAAAAGTAAAGCGGAACCAAAGTCGCGTGGTCCACCGGATCGCGCGTGGCACCGGCCGTTCCGTACGGGACATCCTGCGCTTCGGGGTATGCGGTGATGCGCGCTAAAAAAGCGGGGTCTCCGGTGGCTTCGAGCAAAGTGAGACGATCGCCGAACGCATGAAAACTCCCGCTCCAATTCATTTCGGGCGGTATATGAATATAGTCTTGATACCTTGTCACATGAGACGAGATCAATACGATGCGAGCCGGCGCTCTCTTCGCCACCTCCGCAGCCATCCTGCGATACGCCTCTTCGGTACGCTCCACTTTCCTCTCTTCTCCTCGTCCGACACCCGGTACGAGAAGCGGAGGATGGGGTACTACCGCCGCATAGCGGATCATCTTCTGTTCCTCCTTTTTCTTCGCTCCGCTCTTTCATTGCTCTGAACGGTGCTTAAGCTGTTTAGCCGCACGATCGTGGTCAGCACGACGGCGATAATCGGTCCGAGAATGATGCCCACAGGGCCCAGCACCAAGCTTCCGACCACCGTTGCAAAAACCGTGATCAGCGGGTTCAGGCCGACTTGCCTCCCCGTGATGATCGGTTCGATGACCAAGCGCAATACCGCAATTACGACATAGACGATCGCCAAGGCCAGTGCAACATTTTTCTTTCCTTGTACGAGCGCAACAATCGCCCAAGGCACCATAACCAGGCCGCTTCCGGCGACCGGAATAAAGTCGACAAGCGCGATCCCCAATGCCTTTAGAACCGGCTGCGAGATCCCGATCACCGCCAAACCGATCGCATATAAAACGAATATGATGCCGAGCATGATAATTTGCGCCATGAAATAGCCTCCGAGAGAGCGCATGCTCTCTCGGAAGACGATCTTAACCTGTTCCAAGTTCGTTAAACCCCTGGTTTTCCCAATTCTTTAAACATGCTGATCTTATACGCCTCGACACCCGGTTGGTCGAAGGGATTGACGTCTAAAATCGTAGCCGAAACGCCGCATGCCAACATATAGAAATACAATAAATAGCCGATATGATAAGCGTCGACTTCTTTAATGCGGATCAAAAGATTCGGTACGCCGCCTTCGACATGCGCTTTTGCGACGCCGATGCGCGCTTTTTCGTTGATTTCATGGAGCGAGGTACCCGCGAGGTAGTTGAGGCCGTCCAAGTCTTCCTCTTGCATCGGCACCTTCACATCCGCCGCCGGCTCATCGACAAAAAGTACGGTTTCAAACAGATTCCGTTTTCCGTCTTGAATCATTTGGCCCATCGAGTGGAGATCGGTCGTAAATTGCACCGAAGCCGGGAAGAGGCCCGTGCCGCCCTTTCCTTCCGATTCGCCGAACAATTGCTTGAACCACTCCGCGATCGTCATGAGATTCGGCTCGTATGCGACAAAGAGTTCGATATCTTTGCCGGCTCGAAGCATTGCGTTTCGAGCGATCGCATATTTGACCGCGTCGTTATCCTTTTCAGGAGTCGTGTACTTCACATAGGCGTCTTGCGCGCCTTGCATCAACTTCTCGATATCGACGCCGGCAGCTGCGATCGGCAAAAGTCCTACCGCACTCAAAAACGAATACCGTCCTCCAATATCGTCCGGCACGACGAAGCTCTCATAGCCTTTTTCCACAGCTAAAGACTTCAGCGCACCGCGCGCTTTGTCGGTTGTAATATACGTTCGCTCTTTGATCTCTTCTTCCGAGTACTTGGTCGCCATCAGGCTTTGGATCACGCGATAGGCTACCGCAGGCTCCGTCGTGGTGCCGGATTTCGAGATTACATTGATCGAAAATTCTTTGTCTTTCAGATACTCGGTCAACGCCGCCAGATAAGTAGAGGATAGCGTTTGTCCCGCGTAGATAATTTCGGGTTTTTCATTGCTGAAATACGGGATCAAGCTGTCTAATACGGCTTTCGTTCCGAGATAAGAGCCGCCGATGCCTACACATACCAACACATCGGAATTTGCACGAATGCGTTCTGCCGCCTTTTGAATGCGACCGAACTCCTCTTGGTCATACTGGACGGGGTGCTTGATCCATCCGGTAAACTCCGCGCCTTCTCCTTCTCCCGACAGCAGAACCTCCAGTGCCTTTAGCCCCTCATCCCATTGTTCGTCCGTCACTTGAATCGCTTGCGAGAAATCCGTCGTTAATTGCATACTGCCTCTCCTTTCATTTGATACGCATGAGCATGAGTGCGATATCGTCCCTCATCTCACCCCATCGGTACCGGTTTACGGCCTTGATGATCTGTTGAAGTACGTCTCCCTGTAAGGACTCCACAAGTAAACGCAAGGTTTCTTCGCCGAATTGTTCCCCGGCGAGATTGGTCGTCTCGGTGATTCCGTCGGTATATAAGAGCAAATTATCGCCTTCCTTGAGCTGTAGGGTCGAGTTTTTATACCCGAGCTCTCGAAAGACGGGGGAAACGGGAACGCCGGGTGCACGTAAAAAGCGACTACTTGACCCGTTAAATAAGATGGGGACCGCCGTGTGGCCCGCATTGGAATACAAAAGCGTTTTGGAATACTTGTCGTAAAGACCGTAAAAAAGCGTAAAGTAATGCGAATCGCCTAAGTCGAGCTCGCAAAAATGCTCCCGCAGCCCTTCTAATACGGCCGCCGGTTCGGGATTCGTCTGGGTGAGCGAGCGCATGGTTTGCCGAATAAAGATCGTCATCATCGACGCCGTCACTCCATGCCCCATCACATCGGAAATATAAAAACCGATACAACGATCATCTGCAGGGATGATGTCATACAAGTCCCCCGAGAGCCGCTCCGAAGGAAAGTACTTCGCGTCAAACTGTACATCGTCGTAGTCCATGTGTTCGGGTAGGATCTTTTTTTGGATGGTACGCGCGAATTGAATATCGTCCGTCATTTTTCGGTTCGTATTGACGAGGTCGATCGTCAGATTGATTTTCGCGCTGATGTCGTGGTACACCTCTACAAATGACGTAATCCGCCCGTCCTCGTCCAAAATGGGGGAGGTCGTTACGGAATAGTACTGCTCCCCGATTCGCTCTTCTTTTACAACGGTAACCTTTGCATGGCGAACGGTCGGCACGGAGGAAAAGCCCAACATGAAATTAGCGGCATCATCAAAGTAGGTGCCGATCGGATTATGTCCGATTTGGCGGATCAACGCTTGATTCGCGTAAATGAACCGCCCGTCCTCGTTCAACACGCTGACCAGGTCAGCCATGCTTTCGAGGATCTGGAACGTCGTATTAATTTCATCAAACTTTGGCCTTGGCCCAAACTCCGTCATAGCAGCACCTCATCGGATCGGATTGCAATGTGCACTTCTTAACGTCATTGTATCAAATCCGCTTGCTTCTCGCAATGAGAGCCGCCTCTCTACCGATACTGAACGGGTCTTTGTTCCGACTCCAAACGCCTTGCGACCGCATACAATGCATCCGACAGGCGATTCACATACTTTATGATCATTTCATCCACCGGGTGCGCGCTTGCGAGCGTCAGGATCCGCCTTTCGGCCCTTCTGCAAACCGTCCTCGCGACGTGCAAATGCGCGGAGGCTAAGCTTGATCCCGGCACGATAAAGCCCGAAGGATCATCCAACTCTCCCATGGCACGGTCGATGATCTTCTCCAGCTCCTTTACATGTTCTTCCGTTAGCTTGTGCGGCGCTTTATCGGGGTCTGAGGTGGCCAAACTCGCGCAGACGACAAACAGCCGGTTTTGCACGCTTACCAGGGCTTCGCGCATCCAGGGCTCCTCGATATAATGCAGGCAAAGCCCGATCCACGAGCCCGTCTCATCCACCGTTCCATAGCTTTCCACTCGGATGTCGTCTTTCGACACTCTCGTCTGGTCGAATAGGGAAGTCTGCCCCTTGTCGCCGGTCTTCGTGTAAATTTTCATCGCTTCTCCTTCGCCGACGCATAGTTGAAATCGGCATCCGGTTTCGGCCCGTAATACTGGAAGTAGTCGACTTTGAGGTCGCCGTTGAAGAGTTTCCTCTTTCGATCCGCTTTTTTCCCGAAAAGCGACTCGAAGTTTTCCACCGGTGACAACGCGTACACCGACCAGGTCGGAAGCGCACTGAAGATCCTCCCAAATTCCTTGATCAACGCCTCCACACTTTCTTCATCGCCGATTCTCGCACCATAAGGCGGATTGGTGATTGCGACGCCGTATTTGTCCAGAAGGTCGAGCTCCTTGATATCCTTCACAAAGAAAGTGATATCATCCTCCAAGCCGATCCGGGTCGCATTGTCGCGCGCAGTCAGGATCTGGCGGTGGTCGATATCGGAGCCCATGATATAGAGCTTTCGGTCATAGTCGATCTGCCCAAAAGCCGCCTTCTTTTCCGCATCAAAAGCTTCTCGAAAGGTTTCGTTGAATTCTCGAGCCGTAAACTCGCGGTCGAGCCCCGGTGCCATATTGCGGCCGACCATCGCCGCTTCGATCGGAATCGTGCCCGAGCCGCAGAAGGGGTCGTGAAGCGTGCGGTCCGGATTCCAGTACGACAGCGCGATGAGAGCGGCTGCCAAGGTTTCCTTGAGCGGCGCTTTCCCTTGCGCTTTCCGGTACCCGCGCTTGTGAAGGGAGCCGCCCGATGTATCGATGGTGATGGACGCGATATCCTTTCGGATCGAAACCTCGATCGGGTACTTCGCGCCGGTTTCCGGGAGCCAATCGCCCCCGTAGGCTTTCTTCAGCTTCTCGACGATCGACTTCTTTACGATCGCCTGGCTGTCGGAAATGCTGAACAATTTCGACTTATAACTCTTCCCGTCGACGGGAAAGTTCGCATCTTTTGGAAGCAGGCTTGGCCAATCGAGCGCATTCGTGCGGTCGAAAAGCTCTGTGAAGGTCATCGCTTTAAACCGTCCGAAGACGATTCGCACGCGGTCCGCGGTTCGAAGCCAAAGGTTGAGTTTTGCAATCGCCGCCTCGTCTCCCGTAGTCTCCAAGTGCCCGTCTTCCACGGTGATCTCATCGAACCCCAGCGCCTGCATCTCTCTTTTCGTGATCGCCTCCAGTCCGAAAGCGGTCGTAACTTGTATCGTATATTCCATAAAATTCTCACTCCTCATTCTCTCTCATGTTTACCCAGAGTTGATCTCGGGTACATAACTTTTAGAAAGGGAGTGTTATTTTGAGTAAGTTAAGCACCACGATCCAGTCGGGAGATTGGAAAGGCGAAAAGCATGTTCCGTACATTCAAGCGCCGGAAGCCGTCAAGGCGGGAGAGAATTTTGAAGTCGTCGTACACATAGGAGAAGAGATCGGTCACCCGAATACATTCGAGCATCATATCCGTTGGATGAAGCTGTATTTCCAACCGGAAGGCGGAAAATTTCCGATCGAGGTCGGTACTTTTGCTTTCGATGCACACGGCGAAGCGGATGTCTTCACGGAGCCGAAAGTAACGGCTACCCTGAAGGTAAACACACCCGGCACTTTCTACGCGTCCAGCTATTGCAACATTCACGGACTCTGGGAAAACAGCACGGAACTGAAATTACTGTAAACAAAAATGTGATTTGAGACAGAGAGAAGGAGAGGCCGGTGTTCCCCTTGAGGCCATATCCTGGCCGAGCGGTCCGTGAGCGTGCCGAAAGGGGTGCACCGGACTCGACTGAACGGACTTTGTTATCACTCAGAGCGGGTATCCGGCAGGATACCCCTCTTTCATTCCAAAGGAGAACAAATGACAGAAAACAAACTACAGCAATACGCTAAGCTCGTCATGCATACGGGATTATCCGTCAAAGAAGGAGACATCCTCCTGATCAACTGCCCCGTCGAAGTCGCCGACTTCGGGCGCGCGCTGACACGCTCCGCCTACGAGGCAGGCGCCGTCGAGGTACACGTCAACTGGGCGGACGACGTCTGTACAAGACTTCGTTATGAACACGAGCCGCAAGAAAGCTTCGATAACTTCCCCGAATGGAGAAAGACCCTGATGGACGACTACGCAAAAAGGGGCGCAAAAGTCGTAAGCATCACGGCAGCCGACCCGGATCTTTTAAGCGGGATTTCTTCCGAAAAGATCGTGGCCAATCAGCGTTCCACGGCGAATGCTCTGCAATATTTCCGCGGCCGCATGATGCGTGACGAGATCTCCTGGTGTGTCGTCGGCGCGCCGACCGTCAAGTGGGCGAAAAAAGTCTTCCCGGAACTCTCCGACGATGACGCGGTGGAGAAGTTGTGGGACAATATCTTCTACGCCACACGCATGAATGAAGCAGATCCGATCGCCGCATGGGATGCGCATATGGAAGGCCTAAACGCGCGTACGAAATTCCTGCAGGATCACAATTTCGAAAGCCTCCACTACGAGACCGAAAAAGGAACCGACCTCACGATCAAGCTGCCGGAAGGCCACCTCTGGGTAAGCGCGGGCTCGGTAAACGCCGCCGGCGACCCCTTTGTGCCGAACCTGCCTACCGAAGAGATCTTCACACTCCCCGATAAATACGGAGTAGAAGGCGTCGTGTACTCCACCAAACCCCTCATCTACGGCGGCCAGCCGATCGACGAGTTCAAGCTCACTTTCGTGGACGGCAAAGTGGAAGCATACGAAGCGAAAGTCGGAGAAAAAGCGCTCACCGAGCTCTTCTCGATCGACGAAAACGCGAAGTATCTCGGAGAAGTAGCACTTGTCCCCTACAAGTCTCCCATCTCGGACACCGGCATCATCTTCTACAATACGCTGTTCGACGAAAACGCGGCCAGCCACCTCGCCTTCGGCGAAGCCTACCCCACGAATCTCCAAGGCGGCTCCGAACTCTCCAAAGAGGAACTCGAAGAGCGCCATGTCAATGTCTCCCTCGCACACGTCGACTTCATGATCGGCGACGAAACCCTACGCATCACGGGCATCACCCACAAAGGGGAGAAGGTCGCAATCTTTAAGGACGGCAACTGGGCGTTTTAAGTGAAAAAAAGCCGGCACTTTCAAAAGAAAGGCCGGCTTTTTCGCGCACATAATGGATCGTAGGGAGCTAGCTTGTCTTGCTCCGCGTACCGGAATTCGCTTCGATGAGGGACTGAGGCGGTTTCCCACATCCCCTACACAAAAGCGGAGCGGCACAAGGCACGCTCCCTACGATGGTTTACCGTGCTTTTTCTTCCGCCAGAAAGCAAAACACCCGGTGCTTTTCTCCCACCCATGTTTCGCCCGGCACCTCTTCCTTACACCGTTCATACGCATGCGGGCAGCGCGTGTGAAACAGGCATCCCGTGGGGGGATGAAAAGGAGAAGGGATTTCGCCTCGGATCTTCCCCGGCGTTTCGATTCTCTCGCCCTCAAATTGCGGCAAGGCACTGAACAGCGCTTGTGTATACGGGTGGATCGGCTTTGCAAACAGCGAATCGGTTGGCGCTTCTTCCATGATACGCCCTAAATACATCACGCCGATTCGATCCGAGATATGGCGAACGACGCGGAGGTCGTGTGTGATGAACAGATAGCTGAGGTCATACTCTTCTTGCAATTTTCTCAAGAGGTTTAAGATCTGCGATTGGATCGAGATATCCAATGCCGACACCACCTCATCGCAAATGATCAGACTCGGGTTTAGTACGAGCGCTCGCGCCAAAGCGATCCGTTGACTCTGTCCGCCCGAAAATGCATCGGGGTATTTTTCCAGATCATCTTCACGCAAGCTCATCTTTTGGATGAGTTCGAGCAACACTTCGCGCCGCTTCTTTTCGTCATAATCCGATTGGATGATCATCGGTTCTTCCAAGATTTTCCCGACTTTCATACGCGGATTTAGCGAAGATAGCGGATCTTGAAACACCATTTGCATATTTCGCCTGAGCTCCCGCATTTCGCGCGGGTTGAGTTCCGCGAGGTCTTTTCCTTCAAAGCGAATCGTCCCCTTTGTCGGTTCCAGAAGTTTGATCATTAATCTGCCGACCGTAGTCTTGCCGGATCCCGATTCCCCTACCAAGCCATAGGTCTCTTTTTTGTCGAGATACAAACTCAAGTCATTGACCGCATAGACTTCTTTTCCTTTTTGAAAGATTGAAGATGACCCGAACACTTTCGAAACTGCGATCATCTCCATTAAAGGAGAATTTTGTTTCGTCATTCCTGCACTTCTCCTCTTCTCTTTTCAACCAACCAACAGCTGACTTCATGGTCGCAACCGACATTTTCAAGTGTTGGGTGTACCACTCTGCATTTGTCGAACGCGTACGCGCAACGCCCCGCGAAGGTGCATCCTTGAATGTCCTCGTGCAAAGAAGGCACCGCTCCTTTTATCGTATCCAACTCGCTTTTTCTTTCGCTTTGCAAGGAAGGAATCGACCGCATGAGCCCTTGCGTATAAGGGTGAAGCGGGTTTCGAAAGATCGTCTGTGCATCCGCCATTTCCACGATCTCGCCCAAATACATCACGGCCACTCTTTGGCAAAACTCGGATACCAGTGCAAGATCATGTGTAATAAACAGGATCGCCATTCCGATCTCTTGATTCAGTTTCTTGAAGAGATCCAATATTTGCGCTTGAATCGTCACATCCAGAGCCGTCGTAGGTTCGTCTGCCAAAAGCAATCTCGGCTTGCTCGAAAGAGCGATCGCCGTCATCACGCGTTGTTGCATGCCGCCCGAAAGCTGATGAGGATAGGCTTTCATCCTCTCGCTTGGTGCGGGGATTCCGCAAAGCTTTAGCAGTTCCAGAGCATCCAGTCGAGCTTCTGCCCGACTCTTCTTTTGATGGACCCGAATCGTCTCCACAATTTGGTCTTCTACCGTAAACAGGGGATCGAGTGAAGTGAGGGCGTCTTGGAAGATCATTCCGATTTCCTTCCCTCGAATCTTGTTCATCGACTTTAACGGCATGGCGAGAAGATCTTCCCCTTCGTAGAGGATTTTACCTTCGTAGCGTACCAAACTCGACTCGTCGAAGAGGCGAAGGATCGATTTTGTCGTGACGCTCTTCCCGCATCCCGATTCGCCGACCAATCCCATCACCTCGTGCGGTTTCATACTGAAACTCACTTTCCGAAGCGCGCTTATATAACCTCGTTCGGTCAGAAAGTGCGTTTGCAAATTTTGAAGCTCGAGAAGATTATCCATGGTTCACCTCATCGGACTCATATATTGTCGCGCGTTTTTTCTTGAACTCCGAAAACAATCGGTCGGCTTTTCTTTTCGATTGCAATGTGGCAAATTGCGGATTCAACAAGTCTCGTAATCCATCTCCAATCAAATTCAGGCTGAATACGGATACGATAATCGCGAAGCTGGGAAACACCGTCACCCACCACGCGCTTCTTAGCACCAATTTCCCCGACTGCACGATATTTCCCCATGAGGGCGTCGGCGCAGGGATCCCCGCTCCTAAAAAGCTCAAAGCCGCTTCCGAAATGACGGAGCCTGCGAAAATATAACTGGCTTGGATGACCAAAACAGACAAAACATTCGGCATTATATGCTTCCAGATGATCCGAGTATCGGTGGCTCCTTGTACGCGGATCGCGTCGATATAGATTTGTTCTTTGATCTGCAATACGGACGCACGCACGAGCCTCGCCGTGCCCGGTGTGTATACGATCGTAAGTGCGAGCACCACATTCTCGGCGGAAGGTTGAAACGCCGACATTAATGCGATCGCCAAAAGAATCCCCGGAATAGCCATGAGTCCGTCGCAAACGCGCATGATCAGGTGATCCAGCACAGGGTAGAACCCGGCATACAGACCCAGTATCAGCCCAAGTGCGACCGAAAAGAGACTGACTCGAAGTCCGATTCCAAGCGAGATTCGCCCGCCGTGTAGCACGCGGACCAAAATATCTCGCCCGAACTCATCCGTCCCGAAAGGATGCTCCGCACTCGGAGCTTTCAATTTCTCCACTATTTTCATTTCATATGGATCGGTCTCGATTAGCATCGGCCCCACAATCGATAGGAGTAACAATAATACGACCAGCACAATCCCGACTCCCAGCATGGGATGCATTTTTATCTTCTTCATCATTTCGCGTTGCCCTCATGGGAAAGGCTGATTCTCGGGTCGATTACGCCATAGAGAAGGTCGACCAATAGGTTGAGGATCACATAGCTCACGCTCACGACCAATACGATTCCTTGGATCATCGCAAAGTCTCTTCTTGTCACGGAGTTGATCATCAATTGCCCAAGCCCCGGAATGGCAAATACCGTTTCGACGACGACCGCTCCTGCGACCAATGAGCCGAATGATTGCCCGATGACTGTGACGATCGGAAGTAGAGAGTTTTTAAAAGCATGCTTGAACACGATTTTACGCTCCGGCAGCCCTTTGCTCCGGGCGGTTAGTATGCTTTTCGCCTCCAATGCCTGTATCATCGCAGTACGGGTCATGCGCGCAAGATAGGCCGCCTGCCCGATACCGAGCGCCAGCGCCGGCATAGCGAGAAACTTTAGATGAATTCCAAATCCCGCGGATAGGGGTTGATAGCCTGCGATTGGCAATAGCCTAAGCCACACGCCTAGTACGAGAGCGAGCAGGAGCGAAAGCACAAAGCTGGGTACTGCGAGTCCCAGCAAAGAGGTCGCCATCAGGGTTCGGTCCAACACCGTCCCCCTTCGATGCGCCGCGAGGACGCCCACCGGGATCGCGATCAGTAT
>CAZFWK010000024.1:0-16620 GCA_964522555.1 uncultured Peptoniphilaceae bacterium
CGACCTGCACCACTTCTTCCCCGTCGATCCCTTTGAGCGTGCTCTCAAAGCTCTCTTCAATCCCAGTCTTTCCGATGATATCATTTGGCGAATAGCCGGTCGTTTCGTTGAATTGATCCAGTTCTTCCTGTGTCGCGATCCGCCCGACATAACCCAGCGCATGCGCGGCTGTCGTGCCTTGCGGGTAGAAGCGGACCGGCTCCACCGAGATCTGAACACCCTTATTGTTCGGGATGGTTTCTTCTAAATGCGCTACCGTCTGATCCGATAGATTATAGGCTACATTCAGAGGTTCGTATCCGAAGTGCCCGATTTTGTCGATCCGGTTGTGTAAACTTTGCACTCCTAATGCCTCGTAGCGCGATGGAATTTCCATTTCATATTCTTTTTCACGTGCGGTAAACACCTGTTCGGCTGTCGCATTGGGCGGAAGGTCCAATCCTTCCGTGATGTCCGCCCTTTCCTTTTGGTACGAATATTGCCAAGTGGAAACCAGAATTCTAGGGTTGATCCCTTGTGAGAGAATGATCGCCTGCACATCCGCCTTCAAATGGTCTGACGTAACAATCCCTTCCGTCGCTTGGTTTTGGATGGTGAGCTCCACTAGTCTCGTGAGCGGGCTTTGGTTGATTTGTGCGCCGGGGTCCGCGAACTGCACGTCTACTTGTTCCCCATGAACTTGGACCGTCAGCCCGTGGTCGATCTTTTTTGCATTGAGTGCGGAGATCGCGAGCATGGCGGGAACCACTTGATTATTCTCTTCCCCATATACATTAGAAAACAGCGTCTCTAAGGCGACTGCTTCCGAGATCGAAACAAAATCTTCCTTTGCTGTGCTCGTTTCCGTCACGGAAGGGTAACTCCTATGGAGCGAACCCTTCACATCGAGCAGGTTCAAGTCTTGTGCGAGTGCAGCCGCTTCGAGTTTGATCCCGTCGCTCTTTCCAGCTTTGTTCAACAAATCGTAGGCGATTTGTCGGACGACCGGATGCGCCAGCATCTTTCGGATGATGCTCTCATCGTCCTTTACCAGGCGCTCGATATCCGAGATCGGGTCGGCTTCCGTCAGTTCGTATTTATCTTTACCATCGTTATAATCTTTTCCGGGTACATAACTCGCCATGAAGTCGGACCCCAAGGTCAGCTGAATCGGGATGGTCACACCTTTTTGGTCAAGCGCCTTGATCGCGATCTGGATCGGAGCGAGTCGGAAGTGCTCCTCGACCGCCGCGTTCACGTAGTAACTGCGCAAAAGCTCCCCGATCAACGAATTTTCGCGGAGTCTCTTCAGTACGATATCCTCCGGCGAGTCTTCCGAGAGCATCCACTGATTGTGATCGGCAAAAGAAAAAGCGTTCAGCACCACATCGTATTCGTCCTGATAGGGCACGCCGTCCTCTTCCAATCGCCTGACCAACTGCAAGAGCAGGGTATTTCGCTCCTTCATGGGAACCGTTCGAAGCTCATCGTTGATCAGCTGCACGGTAAAGGTGGTGCGGGTTCCGGCTAAGAGGCGGCCGTTTCGGTCGTAGATATTGCCCCTGGGTGCCGTCGCTTTTACTTCTTTGATCCGCTTGCTGTCCGAGGTCTCTTTGTAATTGTCGCCCTGTAGGATCGTCAAAGTAAAGAGGCGTCCTGCGAGCAAGGTCATCATCAAAACAAGCACTACCGTAATCAACAAGTAGCGCTTTTCGATGGATGGATTTTTAAAGTCGAATCGTTTCATGAATATAATCCCGGTATCTTAAGGAAGCGTCGCATAATATGGTACAAAATCCATGCGACAGCCGTATTGAGTACGACCTCGATCAAAATCGGTCCGGTCAAGTAAGCCAAAAAGCCCGTTGTAACCGTCATGATTCGGTTCAAGAATGCGTACGTGAAGAAAAAGAAGACCGTTGCTAGAGCTGTCCACGCCATCGCGGGTTTGGGGTCGTCTCGGTTCATGTGCTTTTGTATGACGCCCGTAAAAAAGCCGATAAAAAAGTACAAGAGGGCACGGGTGCCGAGCGCATAGCCGAACTGAAGGTCTTCGATCAGCCCGATCACCGCACCGCATATGGAGGCCGGAATCGGCCCTAAAAGGAGCCCCGTGTTCACGACGAAGGGAATGGCTAAATTCAGATTCGCTCCGCCGATACTGAGTCTCGAAAAGATCGATCCCTGCAAGATGAAGTTGATGAGTAATAGGATCGCAAGTCGGATTGAATTCACTGTGTCACCTCCGAAAGCCGCATCACCATGACCCGATAGAGCTTGGTAAAGTCGACGCCCGTCTCCAATACGATATGCTTCATGCGGTCGTGTTCTGCGGTTTCAAATGCGGTTATCTTCCCGATAAAGAGGTCCGGCGGATACAGCGGGGTAAGGCCCGATGTCACGACATTGTCGCCGATGAGTACATCTGCATCGGTGTCGAAATAGTAGCCGGTGAGCCCGGTGCTGGTCCTGCCGTTCAATACGCCAAACTTTTGCGTGCGTACCCCTTTAAAGGACAGGTTCGTCGTATCGTCCAACACGCCGGTCACTTTCGCCCAGTGGTCTCCAACGGATACGATTCGGCCGACGAGTGCCGTAACCACGACATCCTTCTCCGACTCCACCCCCATGACGACGAGGTCCCCTTCATTTACATCGTCAGCGGTGCCTTTATCGATCGTGAAGCGGATAAACAAACCGCCCGATTCTTTTCCCGTGATCATCGCGGGTATGAGATCGTAATTGGTCTGCGTGAGCAACGCATACTCGTTCTTTAAGTACTCTTCTTTCGACACGACTTCTTGCAACGCGCGGTTTTCTTCCGAAAGTTTCGCATTTTCCGCTTGCAAGACCTCGTTTTCTTTTCTGAGCTCGGGTCCGCCGAAGATCCGGTTTCCTATCCCGCCTGTAGTTTCCGTGATCATCGTCGCCGCTTTTTGGAAAGGCAATAAAACCGCACCGACCGCACTCTCCGCCAGGGTCAGCCTACTGCTGCCACCGGCTGTGACCACGATGAGGATCGATAAGAACGCGGTCATCGCCCAGAAATAGATTTTTAAATTCGGTTTATTCCTTTTTCGCGCTCGCGTTCTGTTCATCATTTCTATGACTTCCGTTTCTGATTTGGTTAAGTCCCGCAATCCCTGCGCAACCTCTCACGACTGCATCTAAAGGTCTTTGCGCGATGCGAACCGGGATTTGTAACGCTTCTTCTAAAAACAAATCCACACCTCTGAGTAAAGACATCCCGCCAGTCATCACGATTCCCGCTTTCAGAATGTCTTTGGCAAGCTCGGGAGGAGTGGTTTCCAGTGTCGAGATGATCACATCGACCATGTCAGCCGTAGTGCTCGTCACGATTTCATGAATTTCGGATTCGTGGACCGTAATAATGCGCGGCATTCCCGTGCGCAGATCTCTCCCGTGCACTTCGAGCTCCCGGTATAAGTCGTCTGCAAGATAGCTGCCGAGTTTGACCTTAATCTCTTCCGCCATATGCGGTCCGATCATGAGCTCGTAGTGGTCGCGAATATAGCGCACGATCTCCCGATCCAGGAACAATCCCGCCGTGGTGGACGACCTCGAAGACACAATGCCTCCCAGAGAGAGCACCGCGACCTCTATGGTGCCGGCCCCCATGCTGACCACCAAGGACCCGCCCGCGTCGTTTACGGGCAGCCCGGCGCCTGCAGCGGCTGCCAGCGGCTCTTCCACGAGGGTGACTTCTCGGGCTCCCGCCTGCACGCAAGCATCTTCCAGCGCGCGTCGTTCGACATCCGTCACGCGGGTGGGCACCGCGATCGTGACGAGCGGCCTGATCAGGTGAAAGCCCGGGTCCGCATTCGTCATGAGATAGCGTAAAAATGCCTCCGCCAGATCGAAGTCGCTGATCACGCCGTCTTCCAGCGGATAGACGACCATGATCCCCTCCGGCGTCTTCCCGATCATCTTGTGGGCTTCGTTGCCCAGCGCGATGATCTCTTGTGTTTGTGTATCCAAGGCGACCACGGTTTGTTCTTCGACACTCTTCTCCGAACCCGCTACGATGACTCTGCTGTTTGCAGTGCCTAAATCGATCGCCAAATCTTTCCCCTTTAATGCCACTTGGTTGCTCCTTTACATCCTGCCGTATTGGCGAAAACTATAATAGTCATCTCTTCCGATGATCAAATGATCCATCACATCAATCCCCATAATGCGCCCCGCTTCCACCAAGCGTTCGGTGATCGCGAGATCCTCTTTGCTGGGCTGTGGGTCCCCGCTGGGGTGATTGTGCACGAGGATGATCCCTCTGGCACTTTGTTGTACCGCCTTTTTGAACACTTCTCTCGGGTGAATTAAGGATTGATTCAAAATGCCGACGGATACCTGCTCTCTCGCGTACGTTCTGCACTTCACATCCACCAGTAGGATCCAAAACTCTTCCTTTTTCTGATTTCGCATCTGATCCATAAACAGATCCGCAACGGCATCGGGGTCTCGCACGGAAACCGCCGTATTGTAGGTTTTTCCGTGTACGCGCCTTCCGAGCTCGATCGCGGCCAGGATGGTGGTCGCTTTACTCGTCTTCACGCCGTTGATGGACGTGAGTTCGTGAAAGTCGATATCGGAAAAGCCTGTGATCCCCGGTCGCATCGCAAGGATCGCGTCCGCCAGTTCCATCACATCCGCGCCCTTGTGCCCGCTGCCGAGGAGGATCATGAGAAGCTCTCTCGTATGCAGGTTCTGCGCGCCGTAGGCAACCAGTCTCTCTCTCGGGCGATCTTCCATCGCCATATCGGTCATGGAATACGAAATGTTCTTTTTCATCACACAACCCCCATTCGGGTAATCGACTCCAAGATCTCCTTTACAGGCAGCCCGATGATCGAGTCGGTCGAGCCTTCGATTTTCGTCACAAAGTTTCGCATCGTCCCTTGAATCATATAGGACCCAGACTTCCCTTCGTGCTCTCTCGTGTCGAGAAGCACATGGATCTCTTCTTCGGACATCTCTCGAACGGACACTTTCGACACGGCCGTATCGGCATACGAATGCCCGGCTTTTGTGTCGATCAACCCGAATCCGCTGATCACCTCGTGCGTGTTGCCGGAAAGCATTCGAAGCATGCGAAGCGCATCCGCATCGTCTTTCGGTTTTTCCAGGATCTCCCCGCAGCAGACGACAATCGTGTCGCAGCCCAGAATGAGACCCTCCGCCCCCAGCAATTGCGCGCTTCTCGCTTTCAACCAGCCGGAGCTCATCGCATTAACCGCTGGTGAAAAGGCGCCATTCATAATTTCTCGCGCCTGTGTCTCTACGAGCTGATACGGGATCTTGTCCCTTGTGAGGAGTTCTTGTCTCCTCGGTGATGTGGATGCGAGTTGAAGGATCATATCTCTCCCTTTCCTTGTTCGGGAAAATGACGTTTGAGCGTTTTGGAAACATACCGCGCGCTCAGTCCGACGAAAAATCCGGTAAATAAGCCGGCTAACACGAGCACCGGTAAATAAGAGTAAATATACGGGTTTTGCATGATCAGAAAGGCGATGGTAAGCTGCCCGAAATTGTGCGCTACCGCCCCCAAGATCGAAACCCCGATCAAACTGAATACTTTCGAAAACTGATAGTATGCGACTGCCATCACGACGGACGCGAAAATCGCCCCCGCCAAGCTGAAGAACATACTCGACACACTACCGGTAATCAGCATCAGCAGTACCGACTTTAAGCAGGCGACGGTCAGTGCATAGCGAAATCCGAAGACAACCAGCGTCACCAGGATCACAATATTCGAGAGCCCAAGCTTCGCACCGGGTGCGATAAAGGGAATCGGGATGATCGACTCGAAAAGCGAGATCACCAGTGCAAGCGCCACCAAAAGCGCTAAAAATACCATATTACGAGTGCGTTTTGCCATATCAGCGCACCGTATCGTCGACGATGGGACCGGTCCCCTCTTCGCCTTTCACTTCGATCACCAATCGGTTCGGCAAGCATACGATGACCTCACCCGGCCTGGTGATCTTTCCCTGGAGTACGTCTAACTTATCCGGACAATCTGCTTCCACCACGCGAACATAATCCTTCGCGATCTCGATCCGATTGCGACCGAATTTCGTTTCAACCACTTTGTATGTAAACTCTTCTTTCGTGTTGAACTCGAGTCGCTCTACTTCTTCTCCATCTATTTGAATACTGATATAACGATTGTCGATTTTGCTGTTGACTTCCTTTACAATCCAAAACGAAACCAAACTGGACAGCACAAGAAAGACGATCAACAACTTGTCCCCTTTAGTCATTCATTCACCTCATAACCCTAAAATTTAGTGTACCATGTAAAGCGAATCATGACAAGGTAAATCGACATTATTGTAGCCCTTTAACGTTGAATTTCAGCCACTTTGGTTCAAAAGGGAATCAGGGGTAGCCGGACTCGACAGAAACCGCATAATCCATACAAAAAGCCGCCTTGCGGCGGCTCCTGGGTTAACTCACTTTTTGTTTTTGTGCTTGCATTTCCAGACCCGGATAGATGCACTTCGTCGGACACTTCTCGACAGCCAGCATCGGCTCTCCTTCGCCTGTGGTGCGCGAAAGATTGTTTTCGATTACATACGCACCCGGCGCTTGCTTTACGCAGATTTGGCAGGCAATGCAGCCCACTTTACACTTGGAGCGAACTTCTTTCCCGGCATCCAAGCTCTTACACTTCACCATAACCTCTTGCGCGTATGGCACCATGTCGATGATCTTCTTGGGGCAAACTTCAACGCACTTACGGCAAGCCGTGCATTTCTCTTTATCGATCACGGCGAGACCGTTGATGATTTCGATTGCACCGAATTGGCAGTAATCCTTACAGGTACCATCTCCTAAGCAGCCATAGGAGCAAGCCTTGCTACCGCCTGCTAAAGATGCATTGACGCGGCAATCCTTCGGGCCGTCGTATTCGAATCGTTCTTCTGCGCGATCATAGTTTCCTTGGCACATGACGCAAGCCACTTCTTTGGAACCGGCAACCGCCGTTTTCCCCATGATCTCAGCGATAGCTTCTGCTACCGGCGCACCGCCGACGGGGCACCCGTTTACCGGGCCGTCGTTTAAGGCGATTTCCGCCGCCAGTCCGTCGCAACCGGGATACCCGCAGGCGCCGCAGTTTGCGCCGGGAAGCGCTGCGCGAACGGCTTCGACCCTTCGGTCGACCTTAACGTGAAACACGCGAGACGCAAACGAAAGAGCTACGCCAAATACCAATCCGAGACCGCCCGTTACGGCGACCGCATTTAATACACTTTGCATATTCTCCTCCTACGCCATTCCCTGGAAGCCCATAAACGCGATGGACATCAGGCCGACCGTTACTAAGCCGATCGGAAAGCCTTGGAACACCTCGGGCACGTCTCCGTTGTCGACTTTTTCGCGGATCGCAGCTAAGAACACGATTGCGATCAAGAAACCGATCGAGGAGCCGAGCGAGTTCACGATCATTTGGATAAAGCCGTATCCTTCGTCGATGTTCAAAATGGCAACACCCAGTACGACGCAGTTTGTGGTGATCAGCGGAAGATATACGCCGAGTGCGTTGTAGAGGCCGGGGCTGCTCTTTTTCAAGAACATTTCCACGAATTGCACCAAAGCCGCGATGACCAGGATGAACACGATCGTCGTTAAGTACTCGAGTTGCAGGGTGACCAAAAGATACTTATGTACCAGCCAGGTGATGGTGGACGCCAAAGTGATTACGAAGGTGACCGCAACCCCCATCCCGAATGCCGTTTCCGTCTTGTTGGAAACGCCTAAGAGCGGGCAGATTCCGAGGAATCTGGCGAATACATAGTTGTTTACGAAAATTGAAGCGATGATGATTTGAAATAATTCTGCCATCTTTTTCCTCCTATGCCTTTACGGGTTCCGACCCGGTTGCGGATCCTTGCGGAAGTCTCGAGGAAGCTTCGACTCGTCTTCTGTCCGTAGCGGAAAGAATCCAGCGGAATACCGCGATCAAGATTCCCAAGACGATAAACGAACCCGGTGCCGAGGTGAAGATGCCGATTCCCGGATACACTTCGGGTAGAATCGTGATGCCGAACAGGGTTCCCGCACCGATAAATTCTCTTACGATCGAAATCGCCATGATCGCCAGGGTATAACCCAGTCCCATTCCGAGTCCGTCGACTGCCGATGAAAAGATCCCGTTGCCGGATGCAAAAGCTTCCGCACGCGCGAGAATCAAGCAGTTTACTACGATCAACGGAATGAACACGCCCAATTGCGCATGGATTGCCGGAACATATGCGTTCAACACCATATCGGTAATCGTAACGAATGTCGCGATGATGATGACAAAGACCGGAATCCGGATTTTGTCGGGTGTTACTTTACGGAAGGCCGAGATGAAAATATTCGACATCATGAGTACGAAGATAACGGCGATGCTCATGAAAATACCGTTCGTAGCCGAAGTCGAGACCCCTAAGACCGCACACAGACCGATCAGCTGAACGAAGATCGGGTTGTTGCCGGTAATCCCTTCTTTAAATATTTTCCACATATTGTCCTCCTATTGAGCCGCAGCCGCTGCTGCCAGTGCATGCTCGATGCCGGTTTTCAGCGCCGTCGTCGTGACCGTCGCACCGCTGATGCCGTCGATATTTGCGTCCGTCTTGCCTACGAGCGATTCCGCAAACGCGGGTTCGTCCATAGCCGCTCCGAATCCCGGAGTTTCGGTATGTTCGATCGATTTGAAGCCTTGGATCGCGCCACTTGCGTCCACCGCGAGTGCAAATGTGATGTCGCCGCCATAGCCGCCTGCAGCCTTTACTACGACGACATTCCCGATCGGGCTTCCGCCTGCGAGGGCGGTGTGTACGGATTGTACGCTCGCGTCAACACCAGCAACATCCTTTGCTTCGAAGCTGTCCGCTGCGGGATACGCCGCTTTCAGCGCTTCTTGTAGCATTTCTTCCGGGCTTTGTTGAACGACTTCGCCGCTCATGAGGCCGATCGCTTGGAACGCACCGTCGATCCCCGTGCGGATCGCACCCGTCGTAACGGTCGCACCGGTAATCCCCTCTATTTCGGCGCCGGATTTAGCTCCTACGGTTCCTTCTGCAAAAGCGGGTTCTTCCGCTTTCTTACCGAAGCCCGGAGTTTCCGAGTGGTCGAGCATTTTAAAGCCGGTAACCGATTTGTCCGCTTGATCGATCCCCAGGATAAAGCTAAAAGCGCCGCCGTATCCGCTCGAAGCCATTTCGACTACATTTCCGACCACATTTCCGCCGGATTTTGCGTCATAGATATTCTTTACATTGGCATTTGCCGCTTGGACTTCCGCCAGTTTTGCTTCATCCACAGGTGCAAATTCATTTGCAGCGGAAAACACGACGCCTAACGAGTCCGTCAGTTCTTGTGCTTTTCTTTCCGCAATGATGACGGAGGTAAAGTTGTTTACGACCGCCAGTGAACCCGCCCCTACGGCAGCAAACAGGAACAGCACCAGTGCCAGTTTTAAGGTTTCTTTCATTTCTTCACACTCCCGAATACTTTAGGTATCGTGTACTTATCGATCATCGGAGTTGCGACGTTCATCAGTAAGATCGCATACGATACACCTTCCGACATCCCGCCGTGTTGGCGGATCAATGCGGTCATGAACCCTGCGCCGATTGCAAAGATGATTTGCCCTTTAATCGTCAGCGGTGAAGAAGCGTAGTCCGTAGCCATGAAGAATGCGCCAAGGAAGAGTCCGCCGGATAAGAGTTGCGGAAGGATCTTGTTCATTTCTACGCCGAAAATGAGCAGGAAGACGGCCGTCGTCGCGATATACACGACCGGAATGTGAAATTTAATCACGCCGCGTACGATTAAGTAGATTCCGCCGACCAACAGCGCAAGCGCCGATACTTCCCCGATGGTTCCGGGCATTTGTCCGAGGAACAAGTCCATCAGTGCGGGGAATTCGCCGGAGGTTAAGGGGGTCGCAGCCGATACCGAATCGGAGAACGGCTGTACGAAATTCGTCATTGCGGTCGGCCATGAGATCAACAATACGGCACGAGCTGCAAGCGCCGGGTTCACCCAGTTATAGCCGAGTCCGCCGAAGAGTTGCTTTGCAATAATAATGGCAAATATCGATCCGAACACTGGCACATACCAAGGTGCGGTTGACGGGATATTTAACCCTACGAGTAGACCGGTTACGACGGCTGAAAGGTCGCTGATCGTGACGACTTGATTTCTCGCCTTCTGGAAAACTCCCTCCGAGACGACCGCCGCTAATACCGCAAGCAGTACCACCATAGCCGCCTTCAGTCCGAAGAAGTAGATCCCTACGATCGTAGTCGGAACCAATGCGATGATTACATCGAGCATGATACGCTGCGTGGTGTCCGCCGATCGAATATGCGGCGATGACGACACATGCAGCAGTTTTTCAATATTTACATTCGTTGTCGAATTAACGTTTTGTTCCATGTTTTCCCCCTATCTCGACTTTTGCATCTTCGCGCGAATCTCACGCTTTGCCAAGCGGATGCGTTCGACCAAAGGTCTCTTCGCCGGGCATACGTATGAACAGGATCCACATTCGATACAATCGAGTGCGCGGAATTCGTCGGCGCGATCGTAATTGTTGTTAACCGCCGCCTTTTCGATGTTCAACGGCTCAAGGAATACCGGACAAGCGTCTACACAGCGTGCGCAGTTAATGCAATTTGAAACTACGGGCTCTTTCGCTTCCTCTTCCGTGAGCGCTAAAATACCGCCCATCCCTTTAATGGTAAAGGTATGCGCTGAAGGCTGTGCGATCCCCATCATCGGACCGCCCGAGATTAATTTTCCGGGGGTTTGGCTGAATCCGCCCGCTTGCGCGATGACTTCTTCCAACGGCGTACCGATTTTCACGATGAGATTTCTCGGGTTTGCGATCGCTCTACCGGTGATCGTCATGACGCGCTCGTAAAGCGGTTTGCCGAGATAGACGGCATCGTGCACGGCAACGGCTGTGCTTACGTTCGATACGACGACGCTCACATCCATCGGAAGGCCGCCCGAGGGAACCTGACGATGCAAGAGAGCATCGATGATGCGTTTCTCGTCGCCTTGCGGGTACTTGGTCTTCATGGTCGCGACTTTTACATTCGGAATGTCTTTAGCAGCCGCTTCCAATGCTTGAATGGCTTTCGGTTTGTTGTCCTCTACGGCAATGTATCCGTTCGGGGCGTTCAAAATCTTCATGATGGCCAAGAGAGCTTTTACGATCTTCTCCGGCATCGTCTCCATGGAGAGTTGGTCGGCCGTGAGATAGGGCTCGCACTCCGCTCCGTTGATGATGACGGTGTCGATCGGCTTTTCAGCCGGCGGTGCATACTTCACGTGTGCCGGGAAGGAAGCCCCTCCGAGACCCGTGATTCCGTTGTCGCGCACCAGTTTCTTGAGCTCATCCACCGAAAGATCATCCAGGTTTCTGTTTTGCTCTATGTATCCAAGTTCACTTTTGCCGTCGTTCTCGATCACGACCGCTTGCGTAGTCATACCGCCCGGCGTTGTGATCCGAGTGATCTCCTTTACTTCACCGGAGATACTCGAGTGAATCGGAGCCGACACAAAAGCTTTCGTATCGCCGATCACCTGACCGACCTTGACCCATTCGCCAACCGCGACGACCGGTTCACACGGCGCACCGACGTGCTGATGCATCGATATGCTTACCGAGTCCGGTTCAACCGCACGGGCAATCGGTACCTGATTGGATAAATCTTTGTTCCCGTCCGGATGAATACCGCCCCGGAACGTAAGATTTTTCAGTTCCAAATACTCCACCTCTTTCCTGTTTGCTTGACGAGTATACTCGTACTCGTCTTGACTATACGTTTTCATATAAATTCGATAGAAAACACAATTTCTTGTCCAAACAATTCTATCACCATTCAGAAAGTTTGTAAACTGAGTCAAATCCCGTAACCCCTTGAAAATGAGACATCCTCACGACATAAGAGTTAATCCTCAGACACATTGCCAATCTCAGTCAATCCTTTGCACAAACCACTACGGTCTTCCATCCCGGTTTGCGAAACTTTTTGCACGGTTTAGAAATGTAGGAAATAAACCGAGTAAACGGCGTGCAATCCCTTCCAAACCGGTGTGTTTTGCACCTCATGTATATCAGTTATAAATATACCTAATCATTGAATATTGTATCCTTATATTCACGAATTCATACCATCCCAGAGTGAGATTTGTTTCTCTTTCGGTTCAAAAGTTTGCAAAAATTTGAAAACTTCTTTGGGGTGACAAAGCAGGTCGTATCGATTGCATGTATCCCTAAATATCTTCGTGAGCGCAGCCTCGTTCTTCAAACCGCAAGAATACGAATCGCCGTACGTTTCGATATACTGTTGTTTCAGACCCGGAAAGTTGCGGTCGAGCTGCCGATAAAAGTACTCGCGATTGCCTTCTCGAAGCGTCATGCCGAAACCGAAATGCACAAAGCCCTTCACGCCGGCTTGCACACAATAATCTAATATCCCCTTTAGATTCTCTTCTGTATCGGTGAGAAAGGGAAGTAGCGGCGAGATCCATACGACCGTTGGGATCCCTTCCTCTCTCATAATTTGCAACACCTCGAACCGCTCGCGCGTCGTCGAAACATTCGGCTCCAGGATCTTGCAAAGCGATTCATCATAAGTCGTGAGGGTCATTTGCACGACACATTTCGTTTTTTCGTGTATGCGCTTCAAGAGATCCAAATCCCGTACAATACGGGCTGATTTCGTAAGGAGTGCCACTCCAAATCTGTTTCGCTCGATCACCTCCAGGCACCGTCTCGTGACTTGAAGCTCTTCTTCTAGCGGAATATACGGGTCGCACATCGCGCCGGTCGAGATCATGGCGGGCTTTCGCCTTCTCTTCAACTGCGCCTCGAGGATTTGCGGTGCATTTCGTTTGACCTCGATATCTTCAAAATCATGATCCATCCGATAGCATTTGCTGCGGCTGTCGCAATAAATACACCCGTGCGTGCAACCGCGGTATACATTCATATTGTTGGAAGGGGACAGGATCGTTTTATAATCCGCATAATGCATGGCGCACACTCCTATCCGAGAAGCGAATGGATGACTCCGTGTCGATTGACCCCGTCCCATTCGGTGTTTACGAGCTTCGACTTCACGCCATAAACCTTTTGCAACAGCGGGTTTTCCAGTGCGCGATGCGGGGTGTCCTCGATCGCGATTCGCCCTTCCGACAAGACCGCAAGCGTAACCGGGCAGCCGATATCTTCCAGATATAAAGGAAGAGTGAGGTCGTGGCTGACGACGAACACGGTTTTTTCCTGTTCCTTTACCAGCTTCGCCAAATTGGAAAGCGCGGAAAGGCTTCGGTCGATGTCGAGATTGGCGGTGGGTTCGTCCATGATCAACATTTGGCTCTCCTGCACGAGCGCTCGCGCGATCAGCACGACTTGAAGCTCTCCGCCGCTGAGCGTGGTATACGGCACTTCCGCCAGATCGGAAAGACCCATTTGCGTGAGCACCCGATCCACGACCGCATCGTCTTCCTTTCCGAGCGTGTAGAGGCCGGAAAGCAGGCGGTTCCTTCCCATTCGGACGACTTCTCGAACCGTATAGGCGAAGGTTCGGCGGTGTACCTGCGGTACATACGCGATCCGGGACGCATATTCCTTTAGGGTAAACTCGGTTGTATCCTTCCCGTCCAGTAAAAATTGTCCGGACACGGGTTTCAAATCACGCAAAGCGAGGCCGATGAGCGTCGTCTTTCCGCTGCCATTCGGCCCCGTAAGGCAGTAGACCGACCTCTCCGGCACGCGAAACGAGATCTCTTGCAACAACGGCTTCGACCCATATGAGTATCGAATATTCTGCGCTTCAAATCTCATTGAAACCCACTTCCTTTGTACTTCTTCATAAGGCCGATAAAGAACGGCCCGCCAATCAAAGCGGTCATCAGTCCCAAGGGGATCTCGGAACCGGTTAAGCTTCTTGCGATAAGGTCGATCATCACTAAAAAGGCTGAGCCGATCGAGAAGCTCGCCGGCAAGAGCCTACGATTGTCGTTTCCGACAAGGGTTCTCGCCATATGCGGGACGACAAGCCCCACCCACCCGATGGAACCGGCGATGCTCACGGCACCCGCCGTGGTGAGGGTGGCACCTATGATGACCAGCCCGCCGGTGCGCTTCGTAGAGACCCCCATGCTGAGCGCCTCGCGCTCCCCCATGGAAAGAAGATTGAGCGGCCAAGCGACAGCGATCAGAAGGACCGTCCCCCCTGCCATACAAGCAAACGCCCAGGGCATCAAGTCCGGGTCAAGTGAAGCCAAACTTCCGAGCGTCCAAAATACGATCGACGCGAGTTCCCGGCTCGGTTCCGCCAAGTATTTCATAAAAGCGAGAAGCGACGAGAAGACGGACGAAACGATCGTACCTGCCAATACCAACATGATCGTCGACACATTGCCCCAGATCTTGGCAACAGCATGCGTGATCAGGACCGCCGCGATCGCAAAAAAGAATGCCATCGGCGTGACCCAAATGGATCCCGCAAAAAATACGATCGCGAGCGCTGCCCCGAACCCCGCGCCATTGGTAACCCCGAGAAGGCCCGGGCTTACGAGCGGGTTATGAAACAAACTCTGAAAAGCGCAACCTGCAATGGCAAGCGAACCGCCGACCAATGCGCCCATGAGGGCTCTCGGGAGTCTCACATTAAAGACGACCGCCGCGGTCTCGGGCGATACGCCCATCGGCGCGCCGGTTGCCCCCTGCCATAATCCGCGGATGACCTCGGCAGGCGAGATCGCATACCTGCCGACCAACAAACTGATCAGAATCATGAGCACCGGCAGGAGCGAGAGGAACACCAAACGACTTACCGGTGCCTTCTGTCTCATTTTTTACGTGTCTTTACAAAAAATCCGATTCCCAATGCCGCAACCGCGAGCAGACCGATCACGAGCATGGTGTTCCCGGGTCCCGACTTAGGCGCTTCTGCTGGCGCTTCCATCGCAGCCTCCGTCGCGGTTTCGGTTGCAGCTTCCGTCACCGGCTCCGTTACAGGCTCGGTTGCCGGTTCCGTCGCAGGTTCTGTAGCCGCAGCTTCTACCTTTACAGTGAGTTGGTATTCTTCGTCCAACACCGCACCGCTCTTGGATTCGATCCCGCTTTTCGCGATAATCGTATAGTCGCCGCCCGCAGCATCTTTCGGTAGGGTGATCTCGATGTCATTTCTTCGCTCGGGCTCGATTTGGTCGTCGAACATCTTCACTTCGGCATCGATTTGCGCACCAGATCCATCTTGCACCACGATCAACGCTTGATTGGCTTCGCGAACTTCTTCGTTATTGACATTTTTCGAAAAGGTAAGGGTGACGATCCCGTCTTCCGAAACGGTGGCTCCTTCTTCGAAAGAGGCGCTTTCCACGATCAGGGGTTCATCGGAGCCGCCGCCTCCGCCACCTCCCCCACCACCGCCTCCTCCGCCTCCGCCACTTGCAAATGCGGGAAGCGCCAGGCTAAGGGTGAGCACAAAAGCCAAAATCCATCGAACTGTCTTTTTTGTAAACATACTATTCCTCCTTTAAAGTCAGACTGTAGATAAAGTTATTTTTCAAGATGGAGTGAAGGAGAGCTCGGTGTACCCCTTGAGGCCATATCCTGGCCGAGCGGTCCGTGAGCGTGCCGAAAGGGGTATGCCGGGCTCGACTGAACGGACTTTGTCATCACTCTATTCCTCCTTAAAAGTTTTGCTTTATCTCATCTCTTGTTAAGAGCTGAAATCCGCTCTCATTTCGTTTTACCATAATCGTAGCGACCTTCTCTTGTAAAACCGCCTTGATCGGCTCGCCATCCGTTTGTACCGGTGCATCCCCCGGCACAATACTTCCATCGATCGAAGCAACCCTCGCAAAGTCGGTCGCTTGAAGAATCGCAGCAGCCGTGAAAACACCCGCATCCATCTCTCTTTTCCCTCGAATCCGGCCGTCTTCCCCGTATAGGCGAAGCCCGATCGCAGCCATCGCACCGACCACCCCTTGCCCGGTGCCGCCATGCTCGCTTAGGTGGACCCCGCAAGCATCCGCCGTACGGTATGCACCTTCTTTCGTAAGCACCTCGCGCTTGGCGGAAAGACCCCAGCCGATCGCTTGGCTCTCCTCCCGAATCCTGCCTAGCTCCGCCACGCAAACACCCGGGTCCGAACCCTCCGGGCAGTGCTCCTCAAGCCACCGTGCTGCCTCCACCGCGATCTCCTCTACCGACCAATCCGTTTTGATCTTGGCACACATCGAACTGTTGTGGGAAGTATACGGTACATCTTCGTGCACGAAGAGCTGATGCCTGGAAATAAAATCAAACTCGAACTCCATATGACGCAAAAACCCGTCTAAGATATGCCCCGTTCCCACCGTATCGGGCATGTCGGTGTCATCAAAAGACAAAAAGTACTCTCTCATTCTCTCGCATCCCTCATCCCGTCTCCGGCTAAGATAGCCGTAATTTCGTCGTCATCCAAATCGATTGCAAAGAAATCGGCGTAAAACTTCTTTACCTCTGCACTCATATCAATATCTTCAAAAGCATTCGGATACGCGGTTTTCGCGATATATAGGCAAGCGATCGGGGTTTCGATCGAACCGGGA
>CAZFWK010000025.1:0-9984 GCA_964522555.1 uncultured Peptoniphilaceae bacterium
GCGTACTAGTCTGGGGGACTAGGGGCCGCAGGTTCAAATCCTGTCATCCCGACCAAAGGAGAAGCGAGAAGCTTCTCCTTTTTTATATCCCCAGCGCTTGTCTCCATCGCTCTTCATTGAATCCAACCAACACTTTGTCTTTTAGAATCAGCTGGGGTCGTTTCACCAGCATTCCGTTTGTGGCAAGTAATTTCGCCATTTCTTCTTTCGACATTTTTGCGACTTTATCCTTTAAATGTTGCTCTCGGTACAGGATTCCGCTCGTATTGAAAAATTGCCTCGGTGTTCCCGAAAATTTCTCCATCCAATCGAGTATCTCCGCTTCTTTCGGATTCTCTTCTACAATATGACGATACGTGTACTCCAGCTTGTGGTCGTCTAAAAATTTTTGCGCTTTCTTGCATGTACTGCATTTTGGATAGCAAATAAAAATCATATGCCTCTCCTATTTTCTCTTCTTGATCACGGCGTGGATCCACTCGGGCGCATAGGCTGATGTACAACCCTTTGAGACCTTCATCTCTTTGTATACGCCGAGCTCTTCTCCCATGGCCAGGCAGCGGTCCGTGAAGTCGGGGTTCTTGATGCCGATCTCGCACAGCGAGTGGTTCATCGCCCATTGCGTCTCGGGAGCGGCATTTTGCAGACGATCCTTTATTGTTGAAAGTAACGCCTCCAGCTCCTCATCCGAATACGCCTTGGCGGATACTTTATTTACGATTAAATTCCATCCGGAGCGACCGATCGCATCATCCTCCGAATTCGTCCAATCTTCGATCAGCGAATCCGATTCTTTATGCTTGCTCACCACATTGTGTACGAGTTTATCCAAAGTTTCGATCGAAACGGCGCTGCGCACCATCGTCTGAATGTCCTCGATCGTGAGCGCTACAGGCTTCAGCAGCATCGTTGCGAGAAACTGCGCGTCGGTATTGCCCGAATCCCAAAGGGCGCGGTTTTCTTCGTCGGTAGTTTTCACTTGCTTCGCGAGCTTTCGGATGTCACCGAGAGCGACGCCGTACGAGTTCTCCGGCGCGCCTCTTTTCATATATTGCTTGCGTCGGCTCTCGTTGCTGAGCGATTGCAAGGTGTCCATAATCGATTGTATTGTCATGGTGGATCCTTTCTTACATTTTCAGCTTCGCGCGAAAACCGCGCGAGCTGTAGTACGAGTCCGCTCCGTTGTGAAAAACGAAGACGGTGTCATAGCGGCGGTCGCAAAAAAGCGCACCACCGAGCTTTCGGATTTTATCCGGTGTATGAACCCAGCTGGATGTCTTCAAGTCGAAGGGGAATATTTCTTGAAGCGCACGATATTCGTCCTCCGTGAGGATCTCCGCACCGATCTCTTTCGCCATTTCCACCGCACTTCCGGCGGGCTTATTGGCCTTTCTCTTTTGGAGGGCTTCGTCGTCGTAGCAAAGGCTTACGCGCCCTTTCGGCGATTCCTTGGCGCAATCATAAAAGGTGAGCGCCTCTTCTCCTGAAAGCTCTACTACATCCGGCTCGCCGCCGGTTTCTTCCATTCGGTACAGCGCTTGCAGCGCCGCTTCATTTTCTTCCAGCTTTTCCTCAATCTGGTCCCATGCGAGATTCGGATGGCGCTCCTTGTTTTTTTCGAATCGATCTTGAAGTGTTTCTAAGAGTTTCCCCTTATTCTCATTCGATAATTTCATTTTATCCCTCATACTTTTGTATCAAATTCCCGATCGTAGCGGGTTGTTTAGCGTATATACCCATCTCGGACTTTGTTCTTTCGACACGGTTCCATTATAATGAAGATTGATGTGTAAAAAAATAAAATTGATCTTCCTGAAAGGAGTCATCATATGGATTGGAAATTAGACGCACTGTACGAAAACTTCGGCGCAAGGTATGAGGCCGACACGAATAAGCTCGCACAAGCTTTGCAAACAGCACTGGAAGACCCGTTCACGGATGTACGCCCCGCCAAGTGGGCGGATCGACTCGCGCAATTGGAGGAGATTCTCTCGTTGCGGATAAAGCTTCGCGCATACCCGCACCTGCGAAACTCCACCCACGCGGACGACAGCGACGCGATCAAAGCGAAAGACCGGATCGACGCTACCGCACCGCAATTTGCCGAATACGCGTCGAGACTGCAACGCACCTTGGCCGGTGCGGACATCCACGCCTTAGTTCAAGCTGAGGAGCGCCTTGCCCCTTATGAATTCTTTCTGAACGAACAAAAAAAGGGAGCCGCCTTCCTCTTAACCGAAGAAGAAGAAAAACTCTACGCCGGTCTCACGCAAACCGGCGCCGTCGCCTTCCAACAGCTGAAAGAGACGCTGACGGCAAAGCATACCGTCCCACTTGAGATCGACGGCGAGACGAAAGAATACCCCCTCCCCGCGCTACGAAACCTCCTGTTCGATCCGCGTGCGGATGTGAGAGTCCACGCTTTTGAAGCGGAACTCGAGAGCTATAAGAGAGTGGAAGACGCGGTCAGCGCAAGTCTCAATGCGATCAAAGGCGAATCGATCACGATGGCCAAAAAGCGCGGCTACGACAGCCCACTCCACAAGACGCTCGTCTCCAGTCGCATGGACGAGGAAATCCTGAATGCTCTCTGGACTGCGATCGACGACGCCACCCCGATGTTTCGAAAATACCTCCGACACAAAGGAAAGCTCCTCGGTCACGACAACGGACTCCCCTTTTACGACCTATTCGCCCCGATCGGGGAAGTAAATCTCACTTACACTTTCGAAGAAGCATCGGATTATGTGGTCGACAAATTCCACGCATTTTCAAAGCCGCTGGGCGACTACGCCAAGCGCGCGGTCGATGAAAACTGGATCGACGTATACCCGAAATCCGGCAAGCGTGGCGGTGCGTTTTGCTCGAATCTCCATCCGATCAAAGAAAGCCGCTTTATGCTGAACTTTACGGGATCGTATAGCAATCTGACGACCTTGGCGCACGAACTCGGGCACGGCTGGCACGGTCACATTTTGTCGAAAGAGCCGCTCTTAAACAGCAGTTACCCAATGCCGCTCGCTGAAACCGCCTCCACATTCTGTGAACTTTTGGTAAACTCCGCCGCCATGAAGGACTCGGACGATTCGACGCGAATCGCGATCTTGGAAAACAGCATCGCCGGCGTCACGCAAACCTGCCTCGACATCCGCTCGCGTTTCCTCTTCGAAGATGCCGTCTTCACAAAAAGAGCCGACGCGCCGCTTTCGGTCCATGAAACCAAGCAGCTGATGATCGACGCGCAAAAGCAAACCTATGGCGACGGCTTGGCTGAGGGTGCGCTCCACCCCGATATGTGGATCAACAAAGTGCATTACTTCATCCCCGGGCTCGACTACTACAATTTCCCTTACGCCTTCGGGAATCTCTTCGCGATCGGCCTTCTGAAGCGATACAAAGAAGACCCCGCGAACTTCCCGGCTCAATACGACGAAATGCTCCGCCTAACCGGCAAAGCATCCGTAGCCGACGTAGCCAAATCCATCGGAATCGACGTCACAACGCCGGAATTCTTCCGAGAATCCCTGCGAGAAGTGGAAAAAGAAATCGACGAGTGGATCGCCCTTACGGAGAAAGAAAGCGAATAATCGCCGCGCCAAAGCCCACCCGTAGGGAGCGCGCCTTGTGCCGCTCCGCTGAGATGCCAGTTCGGTTTCATACCGGAACCATCCGAGCAACAAAGCGAATCCCAGCACCCGGTGCCAGACGAGCTGGCACCCTACGATTCTGCCGTAGGGAGCGCTCCTTGTACCGCTCCGCTGAGATGCCGGTTCGGTTTCATACCGGAACCATCCGAGCAACAAAGCAAATCCCGGCGCCCGGTGCCAGACGAGCTGGCACCCTACGATTCTGCCGTAGGGAGCGTGCCTTGTGCCGCTCCGCTGAGATGCCGGTTCGGTTTCATATTCAAAAAGCCCACCCGATTTCTCGGATGGGCTTTTCTAAAAAGGGGGAGGAACGGCAGCAACCTTAGGCTACTGCCGGAAGATTGGCTAGTTGGTTAGTTCGATTTTTCCGTTTTGCTCTTTTCGGTTTGAGCCGGTGCTTTCGGCGCTTCGGTCTTGCTGTTTTTGTTGGTAGTCGGAGCTTTTGGAGCTTCCGTCTTGTTATTGGTAGCCGGTGCTTTCTTCGGCGCTTCTGTTTTGGTGTCTTTTTTCTCTTGCTTTGCCGGAGCCTTCGCCGGAGTCTTTACCGGTGCTTTTTTCTTCTCGTCTTTTTTCTTGACGGTACCCGTCGGGGCTTTCTTATCTTCTTTCTTGTTGTTTACCTTCTGCTCGATCTTGACGCCGCTGCTCGGTTTCTTTTCCGTTTTCGCCGGGGTGCCGCACCCTGCTAAAAGCCCCAGTGCCAATAGTGCCGTTACCGATAGTGTAGCAATTCTCTTCTTGTTCATTTTTCTTTCTCCTTTTTTGTAGTTTCTCTTGATGGTCTTAGTATAGAACCTAAAAAGTACGAATTGCCCTACAAGAAAAATGAAGAATTCTGAAGATTATCCCTCTACCGGTATTTCCATGATTGCGCGAAACTCTTCGCCCTGCTCATAGCGGAAGGTTCCGCCGTGCATTTGGAGGATTTTCTCGCAAGTTTTCAGTCCCATTCCGCTGCTTTCCGTCCGCTTTTGATTCGGATCCAAGGAGTTGGTAAACTCGATCGTAAGATACTTCTCCCTCTTGCAGCACTGCACTCGTACGGGCTTCTCGCGATCGGCGTACTTCGAAATATTGGAAATCAAATTATGAAATACGCGCCGCATCATCTCGTGGTCGACGCGCAACATACCCTGAAACGTGCCAAGATTGCACTCGATCAATTGACTCCGGTTCTTCAAGTCGAATAGGCTGCCCTCTACGAACTCCGCCAGAAAATCCTGCGTACCGATGCGATGCAGTACCAGGCGCTCCGAGTCTCTTCCAAACACGAGGAAGTACTCGAACAGTTGGTCCGATAAATTCTTAATATGCATCGCCTTTTGTGAGGCGGACTCGATATACTTTCGGTGCTTCGCTTCGAGATTCTTATCCAATTGCAAAATTTCCAAATACCCGATCAACACCGTAAGCGGCGTGCGCAGGTCGTGCGACATCGCCGTAACCAAACCCCGATTCGCCTCGAGTGCTGCCTGCTCGGACTCGTAGCGTTCGAGCAGAGTCGTGCGCATCGTCTCGATCTCTTCCCCCAAGGAGGTGAGCTCGTCGTTGCCCCGAATCGTAATCGGATGCGACAAGTCGCCCCCGCCCAGAATCTTCAGCTCGCTTTCCATCGTGGCGATATAGCGCAGCTTCTTTCGGATGAAATACAGGAGAATTCCCATGAACACGATAAAGGCGAGCAGACCCGCCGCCATCGTCGCGAGCAGATAATAGCGGGAGAACAGCGCGTACGGGGTCAGTTGGGCGACACCGTCCGCAAAGTCGATATCGAACACGCTCATGCCCTCGGGGATTTCACCCGACCCGCCGTCTAAAATCTGAATCTCCAATTGGGGCGTGCTGCTGTAGATCGGGTTTCCTTGCCAATACAGCGTAAAAAACGCATCGGAGTCGATCCCCGTCAGGTTCTTGAGTTCGTCTACATCGGTATGCGCCAGCCCGTTTTCCCCGACATAGTCCTGCACCCGTTTTGCGATACGTTGCTCTTCTTTTACGACCGACTTCCAGTCGAACAGCTGCCCGTCCAATACCGAACGCACCGCCTCACCCGACAGATAAAACACGCCCGCCGCGACCAGTAGCGCCACCAGGATCAGGAGCATGAGCTCGCCTGTAAGGTTTCCCCTCTTCTTATTCAAAGCGATACCCCTTTCCCCATACATTCACCAAGCGTTTGGGCTTGGTCGGGTCCTCTTCGATCTTTCTGCGCAGATTCCGTATGTGCACCATCACATTGTTGTTCGAGGAATAAAAGTACGGCTCGTCCCATACGGTCTCGTAAATATTTTGCACGGTGAAAAGGCGACCCCGGTTCTTCGCCAAAAGCAGCAGGATTTTGTATTCCAAGTCGGTCAGCTGGATTTCTTCTCCGGCCTTCCATACTTCGTTTGCCAGCGGGTTGATCACCAGATCCCCCGTCACGATCTCTTCTCTCTTCTCGATCTCTTCTTTGCCGCGGTACACGTGATACCTTCGGATCATCGCCTTCACCTGCGCGATCAGCTCCGCATACGAAAAGGGCTTCGAAAGGTAGCCGTCACCTCCGGCACCCAACCCCAGCGTCTTGTCGGAGTCTTGCGACTTGGCCGACAAAAAGAGGATCGGCACCGTAAGGGTGCGGCGCAGCTCCACACAAACCGAGATCCCGTCTCGATTTGGCATCATGACATCCAATATGATCAGGTCGAAGCTGTCGTCGGCAAGCTGAATCGCTTCCGTTCCGTTCGTCGCTTCCACCACGGTAAACCCGTCGTTTTCCAATAAAGTTCGTACAATGTAGCGAATTTCCTCGTCATCGTCCGCAAAAAGTATTTTAATAGGCTCCATAGTACACCTCCCGCCTAAAGGCTCTCCTTTTATTATACCGCTCTTGTGAACGAAAGAATTACACAAGTCTTTCCACTCGGATCAGACGGCTCTTTACATCGAACATTTGTTCTGTTATACTAAATCCACGGAGGCGAAGAGAATGCAATACCATAAAATTTTTCATATCGACGTCAATTCGGCGTATCTGTCCTGGGAAGCGGCGTGGCGCCTTCAGCACGGAGAAACGCTCGATTTGCGCGACATCCCCTCCATTGTGGGAGGCGATGTCGAAAAAAGACACGGGATCGTGCTGGCGAAGTCGATCCCCGCGAAAGCCTACGGGATCCAAACCGGCGAGACCGTGTATTCCGCGGTGCAAAAGTGCCCTTCCCTGGTGAGCGTGGCGCCGCATTTCGAACGCTACCGAGCCGCAAGCGACGCTATGGTGGAGGTGGTGCGCGAGTACTCCCCCTATGTGCAGCGCTATTCGGTGGACGAAGTGTTTATGGACTACAAGGGCACGCAAGACCCGAAAGAAGTCGCTGAGGAAATCCGCATGCGCATTCGGGATACTTTGGGCTTTACCGTCAATATCGGGATCGGCGAAAACAAGCTGCTCGCAAAAGTCGCATCCGACTTCAAAAAGCCCGACCGCGTGCACACGCTGTACCAAAGTGAGATCGCGGAAAAGATGTGGCCGCTCCCCGTGCGAGACCTCTTTATGGTCGGCGCGCGGACGGAAAAGAAGCTGCACTCCCGCGGGATCTTTACGATCGGCGACTTGGCCGTGCTCGAGCGCGACTATGTCCTGCACTGGCTGAAAAAACCCGGGCTTCTGATTTGGGAATACGCAAACGGGATCGAAGGCTCCGCCGTGAAAAACACCGGCCCTGCCCCCAAGAGCATCGGCAATTCCACCACCACGGCATTCGATGTGGAAACGGAAGAAGACGCGCTGCTCGTGCTTTTGGGGCTCACCGAGACCGTCTGCATGCGCCTGCGCGCGCACCAGATGTACACAAAGCTTGTGTCCGTACACTTTCGCAACTTTTCTTTTGTTCCCTACGGTCGCGAGCGCACGCTCTACAGCGCAACCGATTGCACCAACCAGATTTACCGCATGGTTACCGCGCTCTTTCGAGAACTGTGGGAAGGCGAACCGCTCCGGCAGCTCGGCGTCTGCGTCGGCCGACTCGCTCCCAATACGATGACCCAGCTCAGCTTTTTTGAGTCTTGGGACGAAAAAGAAGCGCAGCTCGACCAAACGGTAGATAAAGTCCGCGCCGACTACGGGCAAACCGCCCTGTATCGCAGCAGCTTCTTGGGTTCGGGGATCCACCCGGTCATCGGCGGCGTGATCGCGGAAGAAGAATACCCCATGATGACGAGTCAATTATAAGGCGGTGAAAAGATGAAAACATTCATGAAAGAAATCGAAATGATCGCCTACTTCACAAAAGAAGGCGTGCCCGTTCCGATCAAATACCGGATTTTGAATGAAGCCAACGAACTGCAGGTCATTACAGTCGGCAAGATCCTGTGGAAAAAACAGGACAAACGCGCCGGAAATCTGATGATTACTTATTCCTGCCAAAGTGTGTTTTCGGGAGTGGAAAGAAGGTACGAACTACGCTATGAAGCCGCGAGCTTCAAGTGGTACCTTCATAAGATATAATGGGTATGTAGAGTGTAACTCTTACCGGAAAGGAAAATCATGGAAAAAATTACCAGTTTTACGATCGATCACGATCTTCTAAAAAGAGGAATCTACCTATCCCGCACCGACGGAGACGTCCTCACATACGACCTTCGCATGAAAGAACCGAACCGCGGCGACTATTTAGAAAACGCCGTACTCCACACCTTCGAACACCTCTTTGCGACCTATGCGAGAAACAGCGCGTACAAAGATTCCATCCTGTACTTCGGCCCGATGGGCTGCCGTACGGGCTTCTATCTCCTCGTGCGAGATGCGCTCAGCCCAGCCGATGTGATCGACCTCACCCAATCCGCACTTCGCTTTATCGCGGATTATTCAGACGAGATCCCCGGCAGCAAAAAAGAAGAATGCGGCAACTTCGCGGAGCACGATCTCAAAGGGGCACGAGCCGAAGCTTCGGAATATCTCCAAGCGATCGACGGACTCGCCCCCGCAGATCTTGTGTATCCGCAGTAAGAAAATTCTTTCAATTTCATAAACGCAATTCGGACTAACGCGTAGAATAGGCAAAACACCAATGAAATACAGCATTAGACATTGGTGTTTTTGTTCGAAATATGTTAAACTAATGCAAACGATAGGAGGTGTGGCGATGAAAGTCTCTACCAAAGGTCGATATGCCCTCCGGATGCTGGTTGATCTCTACGAACACCGCGACCAAGGGTTCATATCGTTAAAAGACATTTCAATACGACAAGATGTTTCTAAGAAATATTTAGAGAACATCGTCGCCTTGTTTGCAGACACCGACATGTTGGATACGGCACGTGGCGCACGCGGTGGCTATCTTCTGAAGCGCGCAGCGCGTGATATCTCAGTCGGAGAAGTCCTCAAGCTAACGGAAGGCAGCTTAGCTTCCGTCACCTGTTTAGAAGACTTAACAAAAGAATGCGACCGTGCAGAAGCATGCAAAACCCTCCCGGTTTGGAAGGGTCTCACGGATTGCGTAGATCAATACTTAGCTCAAGTCACGATCGAAGACATAGCCGAAGAAAAAGTACCCGGCTGTACCTGTACGGTAAACTACTAAGCAGTGCTCAGACACTGCTTTTTGAGTGACAACAAACCGCTCGTTCAGTCGAGCCCGGTATACCCCTTTCGGCACGCTCACGGCCGCTCGGCCAAGATATGGCCTCAAGGGGTATACCGGGCTCTCCTTCACTCCGTCTCGAAAAACATCTTAATCTACGGTCTGAAGCAGTGCTCAAGCACTGCTTTTACTTTGCCTACCAGCCGTAATAGGCTCGCAATACCTCGACCGTACGGTCGGCGATCGGTTCCTGTTTATCCATCATAATCGCCGCATCGACCGGATTGGTATGAAACCCGTGCTCGATCAAAAAGCTGTGCGCAGCCCGGCTCTCCCGCAAAATACCGTACCAATCTCTTCCATCCTCTTGCCTGCGGTATTTCACTCCCCGATTCGGATGATCAAAGACCGTGGCAATCGCGTGGGAAAGCGCTCCGGCAAGCTTGGGATTCGGCGCGCGTACGCTGTCAAACACCTCGGTCCCGCGCACATTCGGCTGCTGCCCCGGCATCGCATTGGAATGCAAGGAAAGCAGTAAATCGTATCCCAAACCCATTCGGCCCCTTGCAGTAAGCGAGGGGTTTTCTTCCGCCCGTTTTCTCGTATAGCCTACTTGCCAACCGGCTGCTCGCAGCTTTTCTCCCAACACTTGCGCATACCGAAACATCACCTCACCCTCCGTGGCGTTTCGTATCGCATACGCATTGATCCCCTTCGCATGACCCGGGTCCAGCAGGATCGATACGGGTGCCGTCATACGATATATCGTCCCCGCA
>CAZFWK010000025.1:9994-16521 GCA_964522555.1 uncultured Peptoniphilaceae bacterium
CATTTTCCCCACTGCCGGTTTGGGCTTGGGTAATTTCTAAAATCTGCGCATTTTTCACCCCCGCGAAAACCGCCGCCGCAGGACAGCGAAGAAGGAGCGTATCGGAAATGACCACCGCGTTTAGGGGTGGCGAAGCCGAAACGGCGGAAACGCGCGAAAGTCCTTCTTCACGCAAAAACGCTTCCGACTTTTCCTCTTCCCACAAAATCGCAGCTCCCAATCGAGCCGCCATCGCGCCAAGCTTTAGCTGCTCCGCTTGTACGGTTATTCTCACCACGACGATTTGCGACAGATCGGTCGTGCGTTTCAAAAATCGAACCGCTTCTCTCGCCGTTTCAAAGCGAGAATTGCCCGCAATCCGTAAAACGGCAAACTCTTTTGCAAGCGCCTTCTCCACATTGCCTGAAACCGTACGCTCGCCTCCCACAATCACCACATTCCGAACCCCCGCCACTTTCATCGAAGCGAGAACCCCCGGAAGTAGCCTCTCTCGGTCCGTCAGATAAAACACCGCCCGAAGCCTTCTCGTAACCGCCGCCGCAACCGCGATATCCGCCACTGCACCCTTTTCGCACAAAACCGCAGTCCGTGCCTCTGCCTGCATCCACCCCGATAAAGTAATCGAATGAGAAATCGGCTCTTTTGCCATAATGTGATACATGTTTACTTCCTCCTTTCTCTCCTTATCGGGACAGCAACGGCAATTGACCTATCGAAAAAAACGAGCTGCCGGTACACGGCAGCCCTTTCTCTTATTGCGCGATTTGTTTGCTTAGCTCTTCGATCGCTCTTTGCAGTTGATTATCCTCCGCCAAAACCTCCGGCCCAAAGTTCGACTCTTCTGAAGCCCGCTCCACTTCGATATCCGGCACGACGCCGATCTCGTGGATCTGTCGGTTGTTTGGCGTAAAGTATTCACTCACGGTGAGCTTAAAGCCCGTACCGTCTTCGAGCGGTATGATCCTCTGAACGATTCCCTTTCCGAAGGAGGTGACGCCGATGATCGGCGCGCGCTTATAATCTTGAAGCGCTCCCGCCAAAATCTCCGAAGCGGACGCCGAGCCCTCGTTGATCAGTACGACCATCGGGATGTCGTCCATCTGCGCATCCGACGACTCTACAATCTCGTCTCCGTTCTTCGAACGCGTGACCAGGAGCTTTCCTTCCGGCAGCATATCGTCTGCGATATTTAGCACAGTATCCAAAAGTCCGCCCGGATTGTTGCGAAGGTCGAGTACAATTCCCTTTGCTCCTTGCTTCTCGAGGTCCGCAAGCGACTCGCTAAAGTAGCGATCCGCATTTTCGTCAAACGAGCTGATGTGAATATAGCCGATGCCGTTTTCCAGCATCTGCCCTTCTGCGGAAATAATATTGATGACTTCTCTCGTGATCGTAAGGTCGAACTCTTCCGGCGGTTTTTCCGGAGAAAGCCTGCGGATCGTAATTTGCACGTCTGTACCGGGTTCGCCTCGCATCAGCTTCACGGCTTGGTCCATTCGGTCGCCCGTAAAGTCTTCTTCCCCAATCCGGATGATCTTGTCCCCCGCACGAATGCCAGCGCGATCCGCCGGAGTGTTTTTGATCGGAGCTACGACCGTGATCAGATTGTCGTCCACACCGGGCGATACGGTTATCCCGATCCCCCCGAAACTCCCCGAGGTCTCCTCCTGCATCGCAGCGAACTCTTCCTGGTTCATGTAGATGGAATAGGGATCATCCAACGATTCGAACAGCCCCTTCAGCATCCCGTCGTTCATCTTTTGATGATCCGCATCAAAAAGGAAGTTCTGGTCGATAAAAGTTCTCATATAGTCGGCTTTCTCGACGATCGCCTGTGTGTCGACGGTCTCGGCACTCCCCTCACTCGCATTTCCTGATGTCGAGGTGCTTGGCCTACCCGTGCTCTTTCCGATCTCAACCGGCGCAGCGGAACTCCTGCCTAAGGAATACCCGCCGAGCACCGCAAGAGCGATCAACAAAAAAGTTACCAATTTATTCTTCACGCGCTTCACTCCTTATCTGCTCATATATACCCTACTAAAATACCACATTTTGCGCAAATGAAAAAGCTGCACCCTCTCGGATACAGCTTTTATTTTAATGTAGATAGTTCAGCGGGTTGACTCTCGATCCGTTGACGGTAACTTCGAAGTGCAGATGCGGTCCGGTCGATACGCCGGTGTTTCCGATCTCTCCGAGGGTTTGGCCTTTCTCAACCCAGGCACCGCTCCCCACATAGATGGAGTTCATGTGACCGTATAGGGTGACCATTCCGTTTCCGTGGTCGATCATCACGCAGTTTCCGTAGCCGCCATTCCAGGAAGCTAAGATGACGGTTCCGCTTTGTGCTGCCACGATACCGGAGCCCGTGCTTGCGCTTACGTCGATCCCCAAGTGATGGTGATACACGCCCGAGATCGGGTGAATTCTACCACCGAAGTAGTCGGTAATACTATAGGAAGACGGTACGGGCCATGCCAAAGAATCGGAAATCGAAGCATAGTTCGCATTTTGCGAGTAGCTGTCATACGCGGCTTTCGCTTCGTTTGCCGCCGCTTGCGCTGCTGCGCGTTCGCTTTCTTCCGTAGCCAGCCTTGCTTCTTCCGCAAGTCTCGCCTCTTCCGCCAATCGTGCTTCTTCCGCGCGTCTTGCTTCTTCTGCCAATCTCGCTTCTTCGATCTTTTGCGCGATCAGGCTTTCCGTTGCATTCATTTGCGCGATCAGATCCGCTTGGAGTGCGCTCTCATCGGAAATTTGCGCTTGGATATTCGCTACGTAATTGCTCTTTTCTTCCGCAGCGACTGCCATTTGCTCTTTCTCGCCCGCCAGTGCATCTTGTTTGCTTACCAGCTCGTCCATTTGTCCGGCCAGATCCGCTTTTACTTTCTCAAGCTTCACATGGTCTTCTTTTAATGCGGCGATCAAGCTCTTATCGTAATCCACCATCGACTGCATCATTTGGTTTCTCGTCAGCATATCGGTGAGATTCTCGGAATTGAGAAGCACTTGCACATAAGATCCTTTCGGAGTCTTAAACATCGTATTCACACGCTCCGAAAAGAGGCTCTCATTTTCACGAATTCGTCTCTCCAGGCGTTTGATTTCTTCTTGATTTTTGGCGATCACTTCTTCGAGATCCGCGATCTCGCCTTCGGTCTTCTCGATCGCAGCATTGATCTCGGCGATCGTTCCGTCCAGCGCTTCGATCTCTTGCAGTACTTCCGATTTAATACTTTCTTTCGTTTCGATATTCGCTTGAACTTCTTCTACCCGAACGCGGCGTTCCGCATTCGATTGCTCCAGTTCTTCAATTGTATCTGCAAATACCGGGCTCAGCGGCGCTACTAACAGTGTAATCGCAAGTAATGCCGATATCCCTCGGTTTTTCTGCATAAAGTTTCCCCCTTGTTCTATACCTTACGGTATTTTCTTAATGAGAATAAGCTACCCAACATGCCGATTCCCGCACCCATCACGCCAAAAATGATCACCAGCTCTTGCCGGATCGGCAACGGATGGACCAAATGGCTGGATGACAGCTGGTAAAACCATTCATTATACGCTTCATAAAGTTCCCGGTACCCGAGGTACACGATCAAAAAGGCGATGGCCGCTCCGATTAATCCGAAGAGCATCCCTTCTATCACGAATGGACCCTCGATCATTCCGCTGCTTGCGCCCACATAGCGCATGACTTCGATCTCACTTTCTCTCGCATGCACGGTCAATTTGATCGTGTTCGAGATGACGAAAAATGAAATCAGAACCAGTGCCGCTACCACAATCGCGCCGACATACCGAACGGTACTCGAGATCGATTCGATCCGGTCGATCAGATCTTGGAAGTAATTGACCTTTTCGACTCCGGGAAGTTCCGTGATCTCATTTACAAATTTATGTGACTGATTCACATCTTTTAATATTACCACATAATAGGGTTGGAATGCATCTTGCATCCCCTCCAGTAAGTAGGCTTCGTCCTTCCAAGTGGACTTGAAAACCTCATACGCATCTTCTTTCGAATAATACGTAAGCTCGTCGATCTCGGTATTGTTTTTCAAAAACTCGTCGATCGACTGTTGGTCTTCGTAGCTGACTTGCTTCTTAATGAAAATATTGATGTCTCCGACTTTTTCCTGCGTGTCGCGTAAGAAAATATTCACATTGAGTAGAAGGAGCAGTGTTGCGCCGAACATCAGTAACAATGCCATTACCGAAAAAACCGAAGCAAAACCCATCCCTTTGTGTCTCCACAATCCTTTCAGGCCGTCCCGTATAATATTCAGCCAAATTCTAATTCTGGACAGAATACGCACCGCCTTCCTCATCGCGAAGTAATTTTCCTGCATGTAACTCGAGGACGCGCTTCCTCATTTTATTGACGATGTCGGATGCATGTGTCGCCATCAGAATCGTAGTGCCCATATTGTTGATATCTCGCAGTGCGCGGATGATCTCCCACGAGGTGTCCGGATCCAGATTGCCCGTGGGCTCGTCTGCGATCAGAAGCTTCGGATTGTTGACCATCGCCCTCGCGATCGAAACGCGTTGCTTTTCCCCGCCTGATAATTGGTTCGGGAAGCTTCCGGCCTTCCGCTCGAGGTCTACGAGTTGCAATACTTCTCTCACTCTTTTCTTGATATCGGAACGTTTGTATCCGAAGATTTCAAGAGCGAAGCTGATATTGTCGAACACCGTGCGGTCGTCTAACAGTCTGAAGTCTTGAAACACGACTCCCATATTCTGTCTGTGACGCGGTACCCGCCTCGCGCGAATCGACTTGATGCTCTCTCCGTTAAAAAGCACGATCCCTTTCGTGGGCACTTCTTCACGAAGCAGCATCTTGATTAGGGTCGACTTGCCTGCGCCCGACTCCCCGATGAGAAACACGAATTCCCCCGGAGTAATGCGGAAACTGACATCGTCCAAAGCGCGAACTTGGTTGCTATATACGCGGGAGACATTTTGAAATTCGATCAAAGGATCGCCTCCTGTCTCTGCTGAAATAAGCCTAAAAACGGATGTTTTCTGCTTATCGGGACTATTATACCATAAAGTTACAAAAATGTTACAATTTTCTTCTCTTCTTTCGAAAGTATTTCGTCATTTTCTCACATTTTTGAAAAATCTTTTCAGATCGTTATAAGTTCGGTTCTTTTTTTTATCGTGCTTCATTGGTATACTGTATGGGAGGTGGTTTGAAATGAATAAAAAAGAGATTCGAAAGAGCATCCTCGAGAAACGAGATGCACTTCCTGAAAAGTCAAGAAAGTCTTACAGCGACACGATTACGAAATGTGTATTGGCCCAAGACGAAGTCAAAAATGCGAACGTGATCTTTGCTTTTGTGAGTTTCGGGTCGGAAGTGGAAACCCACGAGCTGTTGGAAGAACTGCTCCGTTTGGGAAAAACGGTATATATTCCGGTCACGAAAAAGGGCGTGCCTACGATGAGACTGGCACAACTCACATCGATGGACGACTTGGAAATCGGCCACTATGGGATCCTCTCGCCCAAAGCCGATCATTTGCATTGGGGGGAAGAAGCGCTGGTGGAAACCGTACTCGTTCCCGGCGTCGCGTTCGACAAATACGGATACCGCATCGGATACGGAGCCGGATTTTATGACCGCTTTTTTGCCGGAATTACCCATCACGTAAACAAGATCGGGCTCGGATTTTCCTTGCAAAGCGTGGAGGAAGTCCCGACCGACCAATACGATATTCCTGTAGACCGATTCATTAGCGAAGTCGGCATATACCACCCCATCCAAAGGAGCTGATCTCCATGAGAATAACCGGCACAAGAGCATATGGGATTCGCCTGCCCATCATCAAGACAGGCGACGATTTGGCCGGCATTGTAGCGGATGCCTTAGGGCAAGCGATCGAAAGTCAAGAAGTAGAACTGAGAGACCACGACATTGTTGCGATCACCGAGTCGATCCTCGCGAGATGCCAAGGAAATTACATCTCGGTGAAGTCCGTCACGAAAGATTTAAACGAAAAGTTCGACAAATCGATCGGCGTCCTCTTCCCCGTGCTCTCGAGAAACCGATTCAGCTTAATTTTGCAAGCGGTGATCGCGACAAAAAAACCGATCACAATCGTCTTGAACTACCCGTCGGACGAGGTCGGAAACGAACTGATGAAGATCGACACCCTAATCGAAAACGACATCAACCCCTATACGCAGGTGCTCACGGAAGAAGAGTACCGCGCGATCACGGGCGCACAGTACCCCCATCCCTTTACGGGGATCGACTATGTGTCGCTCTATAAAGAAATGGCCATCGACAACAATGTCACCATCGTGTTTGCAAACGACCCGACCGCCGTACTGAAGTTCACGGACGAAGTTTTGGTCGCAAACATCCACGACCGTAATCGATTGAAGCGAAAACTCTTGCAAAACGGCGCGAAGACCGTCTATTCCCTGGATGAGATATGCACGACCGACAAAGGCGAAGGCTATAACCCCGACTTCGGGCTGTTAGGCTCCAACCTCTCCTCGAGCGATATGCTGAA
>CAZFWK010000026.1:0-15354 GCA_964522555.1 uncultured Peptoniphilaceae bacterium
GATAATCGTCTTATCAACTCGACCTATTACAAAATCATCTTATCAACTCAACCTTACCCATTTTCAACCTGTCAACTCAACCCTTGTTTTCATTACAAGGCAAGGGTCATTTGTTGTCCAAAAGAGCTGATAAGAAACGCACGCCCCACTCTCGGAAATGCCTTGTTTTCAACTCTTTTTCGGTATTTACTTCTGTACTTTTGACAGCAATACTACGCTCTCCACATGGGTGCTCCAAGGGAACATATCCACCGGTTGCAACTCTCCCACTTTCCATCCACCCTCTTGGAATAGGCTCAGGTCTCTTGTAAGGGTGGCCGGGTCGCAACTGATGTAGACGACTTCGGGTACGCGGGACTCGGTGAGTGCTTGGATGACGGTTTTGTCGAGTCCTGCGCGGGGCGGGTCTACGAAGACGGTATTGGGCTTTTTCTCTTGTAGGATGCGGCGCGTTGCCGACTCGGATGGGGCTGCGAAGAATTTTGCATTTTCGATTCCGGCTCTTTCTGCGATACTTTTTGCCATGGAAACCGCAGTGCGTTGGATTTCTACACCATACGCTTTCTTTGCGTTCTTTGCTGCTTGCAAAGTAAGTGCACCAATGCCGCAGTATAGGTCGAGAATGACTGCGTTTTGGGCCTTTGTTTGTCTCTTGAGTGCGATCTCAAAGAGTTTTTCCGCCATTTCGGTGTTCACTTGGAAGAAAGTAGCAGGATGGATGTCGTAGCGGATTTCCCCCAATTTGATTTGGAGGTAGCGGTCTCCTCTGCGGTGTTTCCAGGGTGATTTCTCTTCGGCCTTTCCCCAAACCGATAGTACGGTTTCGTCGTCTAAAGATTGTAGCGGTGTCTCAAAAGCATTCTTCCCTATCAAGCTGACCATCGCGTGTTTCTCGTGCGTGCGTACCAGCACCTCGCGGATTCCAGTCAAATCCATCCTTCGAAGCATTCCTAATACGCGATTCGCCGTTTCGGATTGAATTGGGCAATGCTCGATGTCCACAATCTTATGGGATCCTCGCTCGAAAAAACCGATTCCGGCCGGACCTACTTTCAATTGCATATTATTTCGGTACGCCCATGGATGAGTCATTCCGATTGTATCGGCCACTTGTGCGTCCACTCCTGCTTTGACAAGCAGACCTTCAACTCGAGTCTTCTTCCAATCGAGGCCGGCTTGGTACTCGTAGTGCTGAATCGAACAGCCGCCGCAACGCCCGGAGTAAAGGCAAGGCGGCGCAATTCGATGTTCTGATGCATGAACGACTTCTTTTAGACCGGCAGTTTGGAATCGCTTCTTTTTTTGTATCCCATCTACTAAAACCGTCTCGCCCGGAAGCGAGCCGGCTACGAAGGTGACGATGCCGTCACTTCTTCCGACACCGTCTCCTTCGTGGTTTAAGTCCGTAATCGTGAGTCTCATCTTAAGCTCCTAGCTGCGTGATATTTCGCATCCACTTTTTCTTGGCAAATCTTGGGCCAATGGCAAGCACTTTGATCAGTTCTTCTAGGCTGACGATCGTAAAGATCCAGGTGATCGGCCACTTCAACCAGAGTACACCGATGAACGACATGGGGATCGCAAACATCCACATCGTAAACATCTCGATGATGAGTGGGGTTTTTGTTTCGCCTCCCGCTCGGTAAATTCCGACGAAGAGCATTCCGTTGATAAAGCGAAACGGAATGAAGATTCCCCGTATTATCAGCAACTGCCTAGCCGTTTCATAGATTCCTGCGTCCAGGTTGGAGTAGATTTTTAGCAATATATCGGGCAGAGCGATCAAGAGCAAGGATGAAATTAACCCAAATACTATAGTCATCTGCAAGAAATAGGTGGCATCCTTAAATGCTCGATCCTTGTCGTTCGCGCCAAGCCACTGCCCGATGAGCACGGAGGCTGCGGTCGAGATCGAGTTCACGATAATAAAGAATACGTTTTGGATCGTCGCCGTAAGTTGGATCGAGGCCGTTGCGTCTTGCCCGATTCTCGCATAAGCGATGGCGAAGAGCAGCTGACCTAGCGACCACATGGTTTCTGCGATCATAATCGGTAGTGCGATCGTAAAAAAGTGCTTCATCCGGCTCTTGTGAAATACCAAAAGCTCAAGGGGTCGAACGTCTGCCCGGCTCATGCGGTCCGAGTAGATCAGATAAAATAACAGCACGATCTCGACCGTCCGCGCGATCAAGGTGCCGATCGCGGCTCCCTTCGCTCCCAACGAAGGTGCGCCAAATTTTCCGAAGATGAACACATAGTTAAAAAATACATTGGTGAAAAACGCGAGTATCGATACGCGCAGCGGCTCCTTAGCGCGATTTACACTTCGCAATACTGTATTAAAGCACTGAGAAAGCCCGGTGAATATAAAAGTCAGCGCGATAATTTGTAAATATCCGATCCCGATTCCGATTACCTCAGGGTCCGGTATCAAAAGACGCATGATTTGTTCCGACCATATGAGCGAGGCCACCATAAAGATCGTGCTGATCAATAAGGTGAGCTGCATCGTAATCGAAAGAAACCTTCTTACATTGGGGATGTCGTCGCTGCCGTAGTACTGCGCAAAAAAGACAGCACCTGCGCTGCAGATGCCGAATACGACAACCATAAAGAAAAAGACGAACTGATTGACTAGCCCTACTGCAGCGATGCTTGCGCCGCCTTGTGAGCTGATCATGACGGTGTCGGCCATATTGATCGAGGTAGAGATCAAAAACTGTACCGACACCGGGAGTGCGACCGCCAACATATTCTTTAAGAACGGGCGGTCCTTAAAGAACCATTCCATAGATTTACCTGCTATACTCTCTTTTCAAATACATGATGGCAATTGGGACAAGTGATTTTCACTTTTCCTTTGCCCTTCGGAACACGCAACTCGGTCTTGCAATTTTCGCAACGATAAAACCGATACGTCTTGCCGTCAGCGATACGCTTCTTCGTTTTTTGAAACGGTTTGAAGAGCTTCGCGCGAAAGGTCAAATACTTCGTGCGCTCTTCTTGTCTTTTCGTGAAATCCTTAGAAAACGCGCGGTAATATCCGTATGCCATCAGTGCCGTGCCGAGTCCGACCACGACGATATGCTTCACGAAGATCGACAGCACGAACACGCCGATCGAAACGCGCAGGGCGTCGAGCGTGAGCTCGTCCACCCCGTAGCGCCCCGCCATTAGTTTACGTAATTTCTCTTTCAATTTGATTCCCTTCTAAGGAGATTAGAGGACTTTTGCCCTTCCGTTGTACACGACGCCGGAGAATGCGTCTACTGTGATCTCCTGACCGGTTTTCAATATCTCGCAAGCGCCTTCAACTCCTACGATCGTAGGAATTCCCAAGTGCAAACCGACGATCGCGGCATGTGAAGTTAAGCCGCCCTTTTCGACCAGGATCGCCTTGGCGTTCGTCATCACAGGAACCATGTCGCGATCGGTGAACGAGGTGACGACGATTCCGTTTTCCGGGAAGTTGGCGAAATCTTCCGGCGCCGACCCCACTACTGCCGTTCCAAACACCGTACCATCACCAATCCCTTGACCTTGCAGAAGCACATCGCCTACGATGTGTACCTTGACGGTATTGGTTGTTCCGGCAAGCCCTACGGGAATTCCCGCTGTAATTACGATCAGATCGCCCTCTTGGACCTCGTCGGTTCCCAGAGCTGCAAAAACTGCTCTTTCAAAGACCTCGTCCGTGCTGTCGGAGTGCTTTGCCACGACCGGAAGTACGCCCCAAGTGAGCGCGAGTTGTCTTCTGGCGCGCTGCGTAGTCGTGACGGCGATAATCGGCAAGTGCGGGCGATACTTCGAAACCGCACGACTCGTAGCGCCACTCACGGTGGCGGTCACGATAGCTGCCGCTCCGAGCTTTTCTGCAATCTCGCAGGTAGCCGCGCTGATCGCGTTGGTGGTCGATACTTCTGTAAATCGAGGTGCTGTGCTCTTCGGAAAATCCGCCACTTCGACAGAACTTGCGATCTCCGCCATCGTCTGCACCGTAAGCACGGGGTATTTCCCCGCAGCCGTCTCGCCCGAAAGCATAACGGCATCCGATCCGTCGAGGATGGCATTCGCGACGTCCGTGATCTCCGCACGTGTGGCACGCGGGTTTCTCGTCATCGAATCGAGCATCTGTGTCGCCGTAATGACGGGCTTCCCGACTTCGTTTGATAGGCGGATCAATTCTTTTTGAATCAATGGGATCTCCTGGGGCTTCAGTTGCACACCCAAGTCTCCTCTGGCGACCATCACGCCGTCTGCAGAACGCAGGATTTCGTCGATATTGTCGACTCCTTCTCGGCTTTCGATCTTCGCGATGATCTTGATCCAATCGCCACCATTTTCTTCCAATACTTTTCTGATTCCGACGATATCGTCAGCTTTACGAATGAATGAAGCCGCGATGAAGTCCACCTCGTTTTCGATCCCGAAAATAAGATCGGCGACGTCTTTTTCTGTCAGTGCAGGTAAGTTTACCTTTTCGTTGGGGACATTGACCCCTTTTCTCGACTTGATTTCGCCAGAATTTAAGACTTGCGTGACGATCTCCGTTCCGTCGATCTCATGGACGACCAGTTCGATTAAGCCGTCATCTAAGAGAATTTGCGATCCTATTTTCACGTCGTCCGGAAGTCCCTGATACGTAACCGAAGCGATTTGATTGTCACCTACGACTTCGCGTGTCGTCAATGTGAAGGTCTGGCCCGCTTCCAGTGTATAGCTGTCTTCTTTTAGTGTGCCTAAACGGATCTCGGGCCCTTTCGTATCTAACATGATGGCGATCGGCGCTTCGAGTTCGTCGCGAACGCTCTTGATCAGATCGATCCTTGCCTTGTGTTCTTCGTGTGTGCCATGCGAAAAATTGAGTCTTGCGACATTCATTCCGGCATGGATCATTCCGATCAATGTATCTCGATTCTCTGAAGCCGGACCGATCGTACATACAATTTTTGTTCTTTTCATAAATCCTCCTATATCGAGAGTTCCCGCATGACGCGGTACATCGTCTCATTAAACTGGTGTGGCGTTGTGACTGCATCTTGCATCGAGACATGAAACAGATCCTTTCCGTCGGTTCCGATTGCGCGGCTGCTATGGTCTTGGATCAGAAGATCTACCGCCATAGACCCCATCAAACTCGCAGTCAATCGGTCAAATGCGCTCGGCGTTCCCCCTCTTTGGATATGACCGAGTATGGTCTTTCGAAAGTCGATCCCGGTTCGGTCGATCAGCACCGCACACAAATTCTCGGCCGTTTCCACGCCTTCAGCCAGTAGAATAATATGGTGCTTTTTCCCTCGGTTCTTTCCGTTCACGACTTTTCGTACAATTTCTTCTACATCAAACGGCACTTCCGGTACGATTACCGTCTCCGCTCCGCCTGCAAGGCCCGCGTATAGCGCGATATCTCCGCAGTGCCTTCCCATCACTTCTACGATTACACCGATCCCGTGAGAGGAAGAAGTATCGCGCAATTTTCCGATGGCATCCAAAACGGTCTCGACCGCCGTATAAAAGCCAATCGTATAATCCGTATACCCTAAATCGTTGTCGATTGTGCACGGAATCCCCACGACTTTCATGCCCAAGTGGTCTAAAGCCATGGCGCCTTTCAAGCTCCCATCTCCTCCGAGCACGACGACTCCGTCGATATCGTAATTGGCTAAATTCTGTAGGGCGACCGAGCGTCCATTCTCCGTCTTAAATCGTTGCGATCGCGCAGATCCCAGCACGGTACCTCCACGGTGAATAATATCGGAAACCGAGTTCACCTGCAAGGGAATGATCAAATTATCGATCAAACCTCGATAGCCGTTTTGGATTCCGAACACGCGCATTCCGTTAAAGATCGCGGTCCGCACGACGGAACGGATCGCCGCATTCATGCCAGGGGCATCGCCTCCGCTACACAGAATCGCAATATTTTCCATCTTTCCGGTTTTTTCCTTCATCATTCCCTCTCTCTCCATACTACATTTTCTTCTCCTAACATTCGCTTCAGCTCCTGTATTAGTGCAGGTTTTTTTGCGTCGACTCGGAAGTTTTTCCCTTTTACTTTTTTATTTTCCGCTTGAAAATACAATCCGATCTCTTCCGGACCGGGGTACTCCATCAACAATTCCATCACGGAATCCGTACTCTCGTCTTCTTCGGAGAGAAGCCGTAAATACAATGTTCCATTCGATTCCTGATGCACGCCCACCGCCTCGATCCGATCCGCGATGATCTTTGCGTGATCGTCCTGCTCGCTAACTTGGAGTTTCCCTTGAATCCGAATGATCCCGTCTTCTTTCAAGATCTCTCGTACCCTCTGATACAGTCTCGGAAATACGATGATCTCCGCCTCTCCGTATAAATCTTCTACCGTTAAAAATGTCATGAGTTCGTTTTTCTTGGTCATCAAGTCGCTTTTCTTAGAAATTAATCCGATATACACGACTTGGCGATTATCCAAAAGTAATTTCTGTTCTTCTTCCTCGGGAAATTCGAGCGGAGAGAAAGTCGCTTGGCTTTCGATCAGGCTCTCGTAATCCTTTAGCGGATGATCCGAAAGGTACAAGCCCAATACTTCTTTCTCGTGTTGTAAGCGAATGCTGCGGTCGTATTCCGGCCGTTTCGGGATCGTATCGCTCGCAATGTCCGTGTCCTGAAAGAACGAGAATTGCCCGATCACATTATTTTTGCTGATATTGGTGATGGCATCCATCTCGGCCTCGAAAATCGCAATGAGCTCGGCGCGATTGTCGTGTAGCGTGTCAAACCCGCCCGCCCATATGAGATTTTCGACCGCTTTTTTTTGGAGCCTCTGCGGATGTGACTGCATCACGCGCTCTAAAAACGATCGGAAAGAGGTGAACGGCCCGTTTCTTCTCTCCGTTACGATCGCTTCGATGACGCCCGCGCCGATTCCCTTTACGGCCAGCATCCCGAAGCGAATCGATTCGCCCTCTACTGTAAACTTTTTTTCCGAACGATTGACATCCGGAGGGAGTAGCGGAATCTCCAGGCGTTTCGACTCGGACAGGTACAAAGCGATCTGCGTAGGCTGTCCGATTACGGACGAAAGCAACGCCGCCATATATTCTACCCGATAATAGTGCTTAAGCCACGCGGTTTGCATGGCAACCAGCGCATAAGCTGCGGAGTGCGATTTGTTGAATGCGTAGTCCGCGAACACGGCCATCTGATCGTAAATATGATTCGCCGCCGCTTCCGGCACGCCGTTTCGCACGGCACCGGTGGTAATTACACGGCCATCCGCATCGACTTTGCCGTGGATGAAACGCTCTCTTTCCTTTTGCATGATCTCGCGTTTCTTCTTCCCCATCGCTCGACGAAGCAGATCCGCATCGCCCAAAGTGAAGCCGCCGATTTCTTGCACGATCTGCATGACCTGCTCTTGGTACACGATAATCCCGTAGGTCGTCTCTAAGATTGGACGGAGCTTTTCATGCAAGTATTCTATTTTTTCCGGCCGGTGTTTGTTTTCAATATAGTGCGGGATCTCCTGCATCGGGCCCGGGCGAAACAAGCTGTTCGCAGCGATCAGGTCTTCAAAGCGTGTCGCTTTGAGCTCGCGCAAAAAGGAGCGCATGCCTCGGGATTCAAACTGGAAGATCCCGATCGTATCCGCATCGTGAAAGTGGCGCAATACATCCGGATCGTTCAACTCGATATCGTCCAGTACAATTTTCACGTCGTGATTTTTTTCGATTAAGTGCACCGCATCTTGTAAGACCGTGAGGGTGCGAAGTCCCAAAAAGTCCATCTTAAGGAGGCCCAATTGCTCGAGCTCGACCATATCGAACTGCGTAGCCACCGCTCCGCTGTTGATGCAAAGCGGCACGTATTCCGTAATCGGGTCCTTGGATATGACCACGCCTGCCGCGTGTGTGGAGGTGTGCCTGGGAAGCCCCTCGACGCGCCTTGCGATGTCCAGCATCTCATGGATCTCGTCGTCGCTTTCATACACCTGACGAAGGTCCGCGCTTTTTTCCAGCGCTTTGTCGAGCGTGATATTCAACTCGGTCGGCACCATTTTCGCGACTTGGTCGACCCGATTATACGGGATGTCCATTACGCGTCCGACATCTCGGATCGCACCTTTCGCCGCCATCGTACCGAATGTGACGATCTGGGCGACGTGGTCTTCGCCGTATTTTTCCACTACATAGCGGATGACTTCTTCTCTGCGTTCAAAGCAAAAGTCGATGTCGATATCGGGCATACTGACGCGCTCGGGGTTTAAGAAGCGCTCAAAAAGAAGATCGTACGCGAGCGGATCGATATTCGTGATGCCCAGCGCATACGAGACGATCGATCCCGCAGCCGAACCCCTTCCGGGGCCCACGATGATTTCTTGCTCCTTTGCATAGCGGATGAAGTCCCACACGATCAGGAAGTAGTCCACATAACCCATGTTTTGGATCGTTTCGAGTTCAAAGCGCACGCGCTCCTCAATTTCAGCCGTGCTTTCCGTGTAGCGGGCGCGGATCCCCTCCCACACGAGTTTGTCCAAATACGAGGCATTGTCATACCCCTCGGGCGGGGTGAAGCCGGGTAAGTGAAGCGTGCCAAAGTCGAGATCGACCTCGCAACGCTCCGCAATTTTCACGGTATTTTCGAGCGCGGCCGGCTCGTTTGGAAACAACGCCGCCATCTCTTCGGGAGACTTCAAATAAAACTGATCCCCGTCGAACCGCATGCGGTCGGTGTCGGCGAGCTTCTTTCCGGTTTGGATGCACAAGAGCGCGTCGTGCACCTGTGCATCTTCCTTTTTCACATAGTGTACGTCGTTTGCCGCGATCAATCCGATGCCGGTTTCACGGCTGAGTTGCACCAGCAGCTGATTCACGAGCTTCTGTTCTCGAATCCCGTGGTCTTGCAACTCCAAAAAGAAATTGCCTTTTCCAAAGATCCGCTCGTATTCGAGTGCCGTTTCTTTCGCCTTCGGGATGTCCCCTTGCAGTAAATAATACTGCACCTCGCCGCCTAAGCATGCGGAGGTAGCGATCAACCCTTCCGAATGCTTCGAGAGAAAATCGCGATCGACACGCGGCTTATAGTAGAATCCGCGGATATAGCCTTCCGATACGATGCGCATCAGATTCCTGTACCCGACTTGATTCTCCGCAAGCAGGACCAAGTGATATTGCCCTCGATCCTTCGGATCCTTTTCGGTATATTTGGAAAACGCGGTATAAATCTCGCAACCTAGAATCGGGCGGATGCCGCGCTTCTTCGCTTCTTTGTAAAACTGCACGACTCCGTGCATATTGCCGTGGTCGGTAATCGCGATCGACTGCATGCCAAGAGCCGCGGTCTGATCCAAGAGCCGCGGTATGGGGCTGTAGCCGTCTAAGAGGCTGTAAACGGTATGAACGTGCAGGTGACAAAATTGAGGCATTCAAACTCCTTTGGTTATCTTATTGTAACAAACGTCTTATATCGCGTAAATCTGCTATAATCGTATCTGAGGTGATCGTCATGCAATATGTAATCATAACCAATAATCCGTTGGTACGGGAATCCTATGAGGGAAAACTCGAAATCGACTTTGTAGACTCCTATGGCTATTATGAGGTTTTGGACCGAATCAAAAACTTGGTTCATCAGAGCTGGGTTTTGGAAACGCATCCGCTTTCAGGCAGCATCAAGCCGAATGAAACGCCCTATAAAACTGTCATCCTTTCGAAACCGAAGCATAAGGCGCTCGATTTCCAAAGTTTGCAAATCGTGGAAAAAAGCCTGGAAACCTACCACAAATTCGCGACTACAAGAGAACTTCCCCAATGGGGCCAAAAAACACTGGAAGACTTTCAATTGATCGATAAAACGCTGATCGACTCTGCCGTTTCGCAGATGTTTCCGAGCGGAACGATTTAGAGCGTCTATTCTTGTACCGGGCAGGCGCGTTCTGCTCGGTATGCGCTACTTCATCAATAACTCTTCAGCCGTTCGCATCAACTTTCGGAACCGGTGGTTCACACCGGATTTTCCGATCGGCGGGTCGCACATTTCGCCGAGTTCTTTCAGCGTCGCGGAAGGGTGCTTCACGCGTAACCTCGCGAGCTCGGCTATCGTATCGTCTAACACCTGTAATCCCAATTTCTTGTCCAATTCTTTGATCAGAGCGACCTGTTTCATCGAAGCATCTACCGTTTTATCCAAATTCGCCGTCTCAAAATTGATCTTTCGATTGATCTGGTTTCGCATATCTTTCATAGCGCGCGCGTCTTCAAATGCTAAAAGTGACTGATGCGCTTCGATAACATTCAAAAATTCTGCAATTTGCTCACCATCTTTTAAATAGAGCCCGGAAGCCTCTTTTCTTTCAAACAATTTTGCATTTAGCTTAAATTTTTTCATTTGCGTACGCAATAGCCGAGCCTGCTCTTCATGCGGCGCCTCGATTTCCAAGTGATGCGCTTTTTCCGGAGAAGCTACGTAACCCGACACCAAAAATGCCCCACGCAAAAAAGAGCGCGACTTCTGCAATCCCCACAAAAGTTTCGCCGGCACCTGATCGATCAAATTTCCTTGCAGATCGAGCAACCCGACCGAAACCAGAAGACTATGGGTAGCTTCCACATCTTCCAATACGATTTGAAACGAGAGTTTCTTTTGGAAGGGCGCGGATTGTATCGAGCTGATTTCCGGTTCCACCCCGGTGATTCTCTTGATCAATAAAAAGATCCGCCGCGCAACCGAATGATTCGAGGTCGTGAAGCGGACGCGTGGCTCGCAAAAGGATTGCATCAGGATGGTTCCGTTAAATCGTGCGATCGCGGCCAGTTCCGCGAGCATCAATTGCGGGTCGCGCATGGGCGCGCGACTGCATTCGTCTTTTATCGTTTTTGTAAAGGACATCTCAATCCCTCATGCGATCCAATTCTTGCGCTCGCAAGATCATGTTCTTTTCAGCATCAAAGCGAACCAACTTTACCGCCATGTCGGCCGGTAAAAGCGCCGCTTGCGCAAAGCCTTCTTCTCGTTGCGGAACTAATTGCGCATGCTTCGCACGCATATAATAAAAGTGCACCGTCTTGTGGATCTGCGTCGTCTCGCTCAGCGTATAGGCATACTTGATATAACCGATATATTTTTGGATCTCCGCGACTGCGCCGGTCTCTTCCCGTACTTCTCGGATTGCAGCTTCTTCACGACTTTCGCCGGGTTCGATTCTGCCCTTCGGCAACACCCAGTCGCCACCAAATTTTTTCAACAGGAGAACTCTCCCTTTACTTATGACGACACCGCCACTGCTTATTTCTTCCAAAGTCGATCCCTCCAAGTTCATCATAGTAATTATATCATATCGAAACGGTGCCTGGGAGACGAAATGAGGAGCGGTGGGCGCCGCTCCTGTCAGGTGGATATTGTTATTTTCGAGATTGAGTGAAGGAGAGCCCGGTGTACCCCTTGAGGCCATATCTTGGCCGAGCGGTCCGTGAGCGTGCCGAAAGGGGTATTCCGGGCTCGACTGAACGGACTTTGGCTACTATCGTGTGATTTACGAAATTGTGCCTCGCTTCGTCACAAGCCAACCGATCAATAGATTAAATAAGCTTGCAATCAAGATCCCCAATAACAAATACGGATACAAGAGCAGCTTCTCTCTCCAGTCGGTGAGCAAGATGACGATCGCAATGCTCATCATGACAGCATTCATCAAAAAGATCCCGATTACCATGCCGCCGCTTCTTCTTTTTACCGCCCGCACCAGTAAATAAACACTCAGGAGAAGTAGTGCAAGCCCTGCAAGGACCCAAATATAGCGAAGCGGATCTCCTAATATCGCCGCTTCATACTGGGTACGCCTGTAGTGAAAGTGGCGATACAACCCCGCGCGAACGAAAGCATAGCGGTTCACATAGTAAGAGGCGACGAGTAACGCCGCCTCCAAGAGGATGATGACTGCGAAAACCGCATTCATTCCTTTCCTTTTCATGAGACTAATACTTGGGTTTCAGATCCGGTACGCCGGTCTCTGTCGGGTGATCAGGATTTGTACTCCAGCCAATCCAACCGTCGGAGTACATCTTCACATTGTCGTAACCCATTGTGTGGAAGTAGTACGCGATCTCCGCCACTCTCCATCCGCTTCCGCACATCGCGTCGATGCGTTTTGTGTTCAGATCAATCCCTTGGCTTTCCCAAAGCTCTTTGATCTCTTCTGCGCGGCGCATCGTTTTATCGATATTTTGGAAATACGTTACGGAAGAAGAACCTTCGCCCGCTTTCCCTGCGTATCCGTAGATCGCTCCCGGGATACGGCCTTTTTTATCGTGATAGCTGTAGCCCGAGTCGTTCCCGATATGCTCTTCCCAAGTGCGATTGTCCACCAAGACATACCCTTCGGTCCCGAGAAGGCCCTTCAGCTCGTCTTGCGTGGTCACGAGATCCTTATTAAACTGATCCCCCGAAGTGTAAGCGGTGCCCGGCGTGGGCTCCGTGGTTTCCTTAACAAGCGGATAGCCCAATCTTTCCCAAGCAGCCAGTCCGCCATTGAGCACGCGAACATCTTGAATGCCCATATAACGAAGCACATACGCGACGCGATACATCGCGAGCGTGTCTTTCCCCGTTACAATGACCGTATCTTCCGGTGTAAAGCCATAGTCGTTGGCCACTTTGATCAGCGTCTCGTCATCTGCGAGCATCCAAGCTGGCGGGGGTTCGAGCGAATCGGTGTTGATATGCGGTGAACCGGCGATATGACCCATCGCGTACGGGCTGGCTTCCTCCGCCGGTCCGTCGATCGTGCCCCAGCTGCCTTCTACGATCTTGATTTCTTTTGCATTTTCAAAAGATTCGGGTTTCTTCCCTTCCGTAATTTCCTTCACGATTTGCGGTGGAACGAGCAGTTGATAATTCGCATACTGTGTCATTCCAAGGGATTCGTCCGCAGCCCATTCGTTTACATCGTACAGAGCAATATTCGCAAAACCTTTACCTGCCAAATAGGTGGCAACAGCCTGCGCATCCGTTCCGTTTGCATCATACACGATGACTTTTTTGTCGGTCGTGATTCCTTTTGCCGCCAACGCTTCCTCTAAAACTTGGTCTCTCTTCTCGTTTTCGGTTGTAAGCCAGTTTGCGGCATAGTCGACCGCGCCTTCGATATGCCCGCCTCTTTGGACTCCATCGAGTTTCCAGCCGATATAGGCGTCATTTTGTCTCGCATCGACGACAATCGCACCTGCATCGCCAAACGCACTCTGTACATCTTCTTTCGTCGCTTTCGCAAACTCTACCGGTGCTTCCGTAGCCGCTTCGGTTTGCGCTTCGGTCGCAGCTTCCGTTGCAGCAGGATCTGCTGCTTCGGTAACGGCTTCAGTAGCCGGTTCAGTCGCTGCGGTATTCGTCGTGCATGCACTGACCGTCAATGCAAGTAAGAGCAGCATGAGCACGAAGCTGAACTTAAATGTAGATCTTTTAATCGTAATCATCTCCTATTCTATTTTCCTCCGATACCGTACACTTTTTATGCAGGAATCGGCCTATGTCATTATATCCCTCCCCTATTTTAGGAGCAATCAAATCGCGGCATTCTCCGATTTAAATATTTTATGATGACATAAACATATTTAATTGATTGACTTTTTTCCGGATTTAGTCTAAACCATTGGTAAGAGGCAAAAGGAGTCGACATGATCAGAATTCAGGTACCGGGAGACAAGATCTACGAGATTCAATCCGTCATTTTGGATTACAACGGAACCGTCGCAAAGGACGGTGCATTGTTAGAAGGCGTTCCGGAACGCTTGCTCGCCCTACACGAAAAGGGCGTTACACTTTACGTCATCACGGCGGACACACATGGAACGGTCGCCGCTTCTTGTGCTACGCTTCCCGTGCAGGTCCATATCGTAAGCTCGACCTATGCGCTGGCCGACAAGCGTAGGCTCGTAAATGCACTCAAGAAAGAGCACTGCGCCTCGATCGGAAACGGAAGGAACGACGCGTGGATGCTCGAAGACAGCGCAATCGGGATCTGCGTCATCGGGGACGAAGGCGCGCACCAAAAGTCGATTGCAGCATCCGACATCGTCGTAACGAATATCGTGGACGCGCTCGATCTATTGCTGATCCCGTCCCGCTTGATTGCAACTTTAAGGGGATAAAAAAAGGACAGCGTCTTGCTATCCTCGGTAGATCCGTGTTTGATTTTCCACGATTTGTTCACACAGCTTTGTGCTGTTATGGCGAATATAGTTTTTTCGGATATCCAGGAAATCGTCTCCGTAGGTGCGAACCCCGATTTTATGAAAAAACGCCTGGTCTTCCTCCGTCATATAAATCGGGACGGTCTCGTTGTTCGAAAAATAGTGATCTCGTACCGATTCAGGAATCGGTTCGGTATTGTAGTACATTTCATCGATAAAATCGGCCCCCGCGTGCGAAACGATAGCTCGGTAGTGGTCCGCCAGCCCGTACCCGTCGGTTTCGCCGCTTTGAGTCATCACATTTGCGATATAGATGACAGGCGCCTGTGTTTTCGTCAGCGCCTCCACGATCCCGTCTACCAAAATATTCGGCATCACACTCGTATACAAGCTGCCCGGCCCCAGGAGGATGATATCCGCATCCTCAATCGCATGAAGCGTCTTGTCGAGCGGAGTCACATTTTGTTTGTTCATATAGACGCGGCGAATGCCCGTCTTTTTGGCTTGCGCAAATACCGGAATCTCCGACTCCCCTTGGATCGTCGTGCCGTCTTCGAGCTCCGCTACGAGCGCCACATCTTCCAGTGTCATCGGAAAGACGCGACCGGTGATCGCCAAAATATCGGAAGTCTTTTGGAGCGCGATATCAAAACCGCCGTATACTTCGCTCATCGCAGCTAAAAATAGGTTCCCGAAGCTCTGTCCGTCGAGCTCTCCCTCTGTAAAGCGGTACTGAAACACGCGTTGCAGTTCGGACTCGGTGTTGGCGAGTGCGACTAAGCATGCGCGAATGTCTCCGGGCGGCAGCATGCCGAGATCTTCTCGGAGCCTACCGGAGCTTCCGCCGTCGTCGATCACATTGACCACGGCGGTAATATTTTTTGTCACGGTCTTCAGTCCGGACAAGAGGATCGATAAACCCGTTCCCCCGCCCATCGCGACGACCTTAAGATTGCTTTTTGTGTTCATTCCAATGTTTCGTGTCTCGGTGATACAAGACGACCTTTTCTCCTAATTGATTCAGACGATCGGATAGAGCCTGCCCAATCGAAACGGAACGGTGTTTGCCGCCCGTGCAGCCGACGCCGATCGTTAGACCGGCTTTTCCTTCTTTTTTATACAACGGGATCAAGTATTCCAACAGATCCATAAACTTTTCGATGACGACTTCGGTTTCTTCAAAGCC
>CAZFWK010000027.1:0-13675 GCA_964522555.1 uncultured Peptoniphilaceae bacterium
CAGGGGAGTCCAACGCCTCCGTAGAGAGCGCTCGTACTCCTCACGCACGTCGCCACCTCGCCTTCGTCCTCTCGATCGATCGAGAAGATGGTGAGGACTCGCCTCAGAGTCGCACTTATGGACATCCCCTGATTCCGTCACTGACTCTACGATCATTCCTATACATCGTTCGCTATTGAAGTTCACGAACTAGGGGTTTGTCAGCGCTCTGAGAGCCCGACTTTTGTCGGGCTCCTGTTTTTATTTCATTACCAGCGCGAACGCTCGTACCGGTGCGCCGTCGGCATTGTCCCACAATAATGGGGCCGCGATAAACCAAAACCCCGCAGAGGGTAGTCGGTTGAGCCCTCTCAGGTTTTCGACCATTAAAATATCCGCCTCGAGCAGTCGTTTGTGCCCACGATAATCCGAAGAGTCCACCGGATCAATCCCGGGGGTATCAAACCCGACAATCTGCGGGTGCAGAGTTAAGATGAGATCGATCGCTTCCGGGGTCGGAGTCGGGTAGTTTGTATGATATCGCTTTTGGTCCGTCCAGTTGCGGTCCCATCCGGTTGCGAAGAGGATTACGTCCGCCTCCTCAACTCCTCGCGTATTTTCGATCATTTGCGAGGTAATTTGGGTACAGCCCGGATCGACCTGCACGACCACCGCACTCCCTTGGAAATCAGCGAGTGAGTACTCCGGCATCGTCGCGCCTCGCTCTAGAAAATGAGCCGGCGCATCAATATGTGTCCCCACATGGGAGGAGATGTGCATCACGGTCTCTCGAAAGCCGTCCGGTTCGATCGCAGCCATTTTTTCAAACTTCGGTGCAGGCGTGCCCGGGTATACCGGGATATTCTCATTTAAGACATGTGTAAGGTCGATGATTTTTATTTTCATAGACGTCGTGTTAACGATATTAGTAGTTCTTCATACATACGGTTTCGACGATATCGCTTACATTTTCGAACGCATCACACGCGCGTTCCATACGATTAAACAATTTCGTCCACACGATGATCTGCACAGGATCCGGTTCCGTTTCGTAGAGCTCGCGCATTGCGGTTTTGTAGAGTGCGTCTCCGTCTTCTTCCAGATTATTGCTTTCGACGATCAGCTGATGGATGTTCTTAGACTTTCTAAAATTCTTGAACTCGCCCATCAACTCCTGTACTTTTTCAGCTCCTTGCATGATGACTTTCGCATAGGCTTTCGTGACCCCTCTTAGCTCCGTCACATTGAACATATAAAATCCCAGCGCGATATCTTCGATCGCATCAGTTACATTGTCGATTAGATGTGCCAGATTGATGATATCTTCTCGGTCGATCGGCGTGATGAACTCGCGGACCAACTTGCTCATCATGAGATGATTTTTGATATCCGCCTCGTGTTCGACATCGTGCATCGCCTCCACCCTCACGCCAATTTCGTCGGCTTTATAGTCGTTGCAAATATCGACCAACATGGCGGCGGCTTTTACGGAATAGGTCGTCATTTCTTGCAGTGCATCAAAATAATTAATATCTTTCTCTTTTATCGCCATCTTTTTGTCCTCTCTACTATTGATTCTAAAACACTTGGATAAACAACTTTGCGATTAGATACCCGATCAAACCGCAGCCCGGAAAGGTAAGGATCCAGGCCCATCCCATTTCTTTTACGACCGCCCAGTTTACATTGGAAATCCTCTTCGAGGCACCAACTCCCATGATCGCGATCGTCTTGGTGTGCGTGGTGCTCACAGGAAGCCCCAACAACGATGCCGTAAGCAGGCAAAACGCGCCTGCCAGATCCGCAGAGAATCCCTCGTATTTTTCCATCTTTACCATATCCATACCTACGGATTTGATGATTCGGTACCCGCCGATGCTCGTTCCAAAGCCCATCACAGCACTGCATAAGATCATCATCCAAATCGGCAATACGAAAGTGGTGGATGTGGTGTCTCCGATACTCAAGGCGATCCCCAACATGAACACGCCCATAAATTTTTGCCCGTCTTGCGCACCGTGCATAAATGCCATCGCCGCACCGCCCGCGATCTGCCCGTATTGGAAAAAAGTGGCCGTTCTACGGCGATCGATCCGCTTGAAGATCAGTTGGATGAGCCTTGTGATCCCCCAACCGAAACCGAACCCGAGGAAAGTCGAGATGATTAGGCCATATACGACCTTCATCCACTCCGACCCGTTGATCCCCGAAAGCCCACCTTGCATGGCGATCGCAGCGCCTGAAAGCCCCGCGATCAGCGCATGGCTCTCTGATGTTGGAATGCCGAAGTACCATGCAGATACCGCCCAGATCACGATCGCGACCATAGCAGCACACAAGGCGATGAGGCTGACTTTCGCATCTCCATGAAAGTCGACCATGTTAAAGATCGTCTGTGCGACTGTCGCATTGACCAAAGTCATAACCAATACACCAAAGAAATTCATGACCGCAGCCATGATGATCGCCGGCCGCACGCCGATGCTCCTCGTCGAAACACAAGTAGCAATCGCATTCGGGGCATCGGTCCATCCGTTGACCAATATCACACCGAGGGTTAAGATTACGGTGACGATCAACACCGGGTTGCCCGACAGCAGTTGGATAAATTCTCCTAGATTTAGTGTCATAAGTCCTTTCGCTCCTCCGCTTTACGCAGATTTCATCTGATTTTATCTATATTTTACACAGCTTCATTCTACCATATCGGAATCATTCGATCATCTTTTCCACGCAAAAAAGACCCTCTGACGCATAGGGTCCTCTCTTTATTTGGCTAATTTCTTCTCTAAATGTACCAGCATGTCTTCCGTCATTGATTTGAGGTCGTATTCGGGCATCCACCCCCACTCTTCTCTCGCGCAAGAATCATCCATTTCATTCGGCCAAGACTCTGCGATCTCCTGCCTGATCGGGTCGACTTCATACTCTATAGAAAAGTGCGGGATGTGTTTTTGAATCTCGCGCGCGATGAGTGACGGCTCGAGACTCATCGAGGTGACATTAAAGGCATTTCGGTGCATGAGTTTTTCGGGGTTTGCCTCCATCAACTCGACTGTAGCTCGTAGCGCGTCGGGCATGTAGATCATATCCATAAAGGTATCTTTCTTGATATAGCATGTGTAACGCCCATCTCTCACCGCCTCGTAGTAGATATGCACCGCATAATCGGTCGTTCCGCTACCCGGAAGCGTTCGGTGGGAGATGATTCCCGGAAAGCGGATGCCTCTCGTGTCGGTGCCGAATTTTTTATGGTAATAGTCACAGAGTAGCTCCCCTGAAACTTTTGTCACGCCGTACATCGTACCCGGGCGCATGATCGTATCTTGTGGCGTGTTTTCTTTCGGTGTCAGTTCCCCAAATACCGCGATCGAACTCGGCGTAAAGAGCGACACACCGGTCGACTTCGCAACTTCCAGTGCGTTTATGAGTCCACCCATATTGGTTTGCCAAGTCGTTTCCGGCATACTCTCTCCTTTGGCAGACAAGATCGCAGCCAGATGAATGATCGTATCGACGCGATGCTTCACGACCAACTCTCGAAACTGCTCGCCGTCTAATACATTCAATATTTCAAAAGGATAGTCCGGAATAGTTTCGCGATTCTTTTCCGTTCTACTTGTGGCAATCACATTTTGGCTCCCGTATCGATCCCCTAAATAGCGCGTCAGCTCCGACCCGATCTGACCGAGAGCTCCAGTGATGAGTATTTTTTTCATAAACCCTCCTTGGTTGGTATAATCACAAAATATTTCATAACGTAAAATACTTACTGCGTTACTATATAACGATTTCCTAAACTCGATAAAGGAGCGCTCGGCTCCTACGAAAATCTTTTCTTACTTTCCTCTTCGAATCGCGTGATTAACTCTTCTTTCGTGAGTTCGAATCTCTCTCGCAAATTGTCCGCGATGCTTTTTCTTGCGATATTGCTTAAGAGAGCGAACTGTTGGTTCAGTCGGGTTTGTGCATCCGAGCCGAGCTTTGGATACTTGGAAAACAGGGTCTTCGTAAAATTCGTGAACGCCACGGTGTCCGAAGCCAATGAGCCCTCTTCGGCTCCAAACATGTCAAAAACGATCGAAACCAGCGTCTCCCTTTCCTCCATCGAAACCTCTTCGAGCCACCCTTGGACGATTTCCTGCACCAATTTCGATAAGTCGCTCAACTGCCCTTCCGCAAATTCGTTCACGTCTACTTCCCAAGTAAACGGAACGTGTTGAGCTACCCCTTGCCCGGAGGCGCCGATCACTCGCACCTGACCGACCAAAGGAAGCATCATCCCCACGATCGACTCTTTCGGCAAGAGGTTCACGATTCGGTCGGCAAAGGGATGGGTGGATACAGACGTTAAGATCGAGGGCTCGAAGCCCGGGCCGTCAAAACTGTACACGGTTCGCAATCGTCCTTGCGCCTCTTCATCCAACAGGAAACCTGCGTATACGGCCAAGTTTCCGCCTTTCGAATGGCCGGCAATCGTGAATCTGCCGGGCAGTAGCCCGATCACTTCTTGCAAATACGCTCTCGCGGACTCCTGTGCGGGAAGGTGGCTTTTATACATCAGCTGAAAGTCCTCTTTCCAGCCGACCATCGTGTTGTCGGTCCCGCGATAGCAAACCACGAAATCCGCGTCTCCCGGTAAGAGGAAAGTCATCGCGGCAAATTGCTGGCTCACTTCGTAATCGAGCCGCTCCTGATATAGGCCGATGCGGACATTTTGATAACGCGGCGCATTTCGAATCGCTTGCAGCAGTTCACATTGGCTTTTTCCAAAACTCGCAAGGGGTGTCGTAAGCGAAGCGCCTTCCGGGGTTTCTTTGACAAAGGCATCGGCCACCGTATGGATCTTGACCCACTTCACTTTCTCTTTCGTAAGCTTTGGCAGAAAATCACCCAGATGCATATAACAAATCGTGCTGAATACGGCCGCATCCACTTCGTTCAAGGGGACGGTCTCAAAGGAGAGGTCCCCTCTCCAGTGCACGTAATCAAATAGATTATTCATGATACCATTCGATTTCCACTAAAACTTCCTCGAACCGCCGCCGTGCCTTTGTCCGCTGGAGGAGCGGTGTGTTGTACTGCCGCCTCCGGAGCTGCTGTTGCTTCGAACGGGTGCCGCTACTTGAATCTTTCGCCTCGTGATTCGTTGGTCTTGGAAGACATCGTCTTTCCTGCCCCAGAAGATGTGGTTGGCCGACAAATACGCAGTCGCAAAGTTTTGGCGTACCGCATTTTTGTGCGCTGCGGTTTCCGCTTTCATTTTCACAAAGCCTAAAATACCGAAAATCAGCAAACCAAACGGAGAGGCTTTGAGAGCGAAAAGAATCGATTCACCGACAGTCGATTTGATGGGGGTATCGATGTCGACGGGTTTCCCTGTCGCCGCCTGGGCAAACATTCGGTCGATCTCATCGACAAATTCGATAGACGCTCGATCGAAATCGTCGTCGCTTAAATAGGGCACGATCTTGTCGAATAGGTGATCTACGCCGTAATCGGTAATCGCGTAAATACCGGTACCGGTCGTCGAGATCGCAACATCGCGTGTCTCGATCGCGATCATCAAGAGCACCCCGTCTCTTCCTTCGCCAACTCCGAAACCCGTATAGTCGTAGTAGTCGTCCGCATACTCTTGGATCGGAACGCCGTTTGTGGAGTTCGTCGTCGCGAAGACGACATCGCTCTGGTATTTCTCGCGGATGGCCGCGATCTTGGTCGCAAGTTTTTCTTCCGTTTCATCTGAAATCAAGTCTGCTGCGTCGTCGACGCGAGGCGCCGTCAGATTGTGTTCCGGTAAATTCAGCGGCGGTTCGCTTGTATAGGGAGAAGCGAACGCTTGAAGCGGTACCAGCATCCATACGACTAAAACCGCTATCAACAGGAGTCTGAATCGGTTTGATGTTCGTTTCATGTCATCCTCCTTACATAAACATCTTGAATAGGAACGCGCCTATGATAAACACGATCGTGCCGATTAAGGCAAAGGTGCCCACGCTCTTTCTTTGGAGCGTCGTGTCGATCGGGAGGTCTCCGACAAATTTCCCCGTCTGCCCGTTGATCGCAAACAGATAATCTTTGCCCTCCCACTTTACGCTCATCAGCCACACCGGCAAGAGCGCGTATACGATATTTTTCGGCACGATATCGAGATCGGAATCGATCACTTTCACATTGGAGAATCCGGTTACGCTCTCCATTAACAGGTTTTGGGCGGTTTTTTCGATCCGTTCGTCGGCCCTCTGGCGACGATCTTCGGCTTTTTCGTCGTAGCGGTCCGCAAAGTATCCGGAAAGATAGGGCATCGCGAACGGTTGCATTTTCTTATAGTCGAACGGCTCGATGGCTTCCATTAATGTGTCGTCCATCTTCTTGGATGCATCGACCGGGACGCCTTTAAAGTCGAAATTTACATCGCGCTCGATTTGGTAGATCTGGTGCTTTGTCTCCTCGATGTCGCCTACGCGGCGGGTGGAGACGCGTTCGCCGCTCAGCGTCGCTTTCACATGCGCTTCCGTGTCGTAAAGCCAAGTCGCCACATAGATCCCCGTCAGTTTCTCCAATTGCTTTTGTTCGATAAAATAATTCGAAACAAATTTTAATTTTTTCACGCGATCCACCAGTGCTTGCTCCGCCTGCTCGCGCGTGATCGAAAAGGGAATCAACATCTCAGGGCGGTAGGACCCTTCTAACTGCCTGGGCATGATCGCCGTATTGCCGCAATAAGCGCAGTGCGTCGCGACGGTGGATTGGTCGCCGATGATTTCGGCTCCGCAGTTGTCGCAGTGCCACTCGCGAATCAACGACTCTTCGACCGCTTCCCCCTGTGGTTGAAATTCTTCATGGGTATGCCGGTGCGGTGCCCAGTCGTGCGAATGCGTCGAGTCACCCACTGCATCCGATTGATTGTCTCTATCCGCATAGGCTGCTTCCAATTCCTGAAGCGTGTATTCACTCTGACAATAATCGCAATGCCAGAGCTGCTTGTCTGCTTTAAATTCTAGTTTTGCGTTGCAATTTAAGCATTTATAATCGACAACCGCCATTGACCTCTCCTCCAGTCTTGTGCTGTTTCCTTACTTCTACCCGCAATCTCATGCTTTCAAAAACAATTCTGGTATTTTGTTTGATTATTCTTAGGATATCGTTTCTATCTTCATTATAGCCGATCTCCCCTCCCATGAGAAGAGCCCGCTTCACGGCACGGGCTCGTTTGCTTCTTAATCATTCTCTTGTATCCAACGGACGATCCGCACGATGAGCTCCGTTCGATTAAACGGCGTCATCAGGTAGTAGCCGTCGACGAATGGTGCAATTTGCTTGCAATAGTCGACCGATACTTCGTACGCGTAGTCCTCAGCCTCTTCACGGGAAAGCCCCGCAAGACCCTCGTAGACGACCGGGTCCAGCACCATGCCCGATAGCTCGTTTACCATAAAGCGCGCGTTTCGCTCACTTACAACCGGCATGATCCCTCCCATGATCTTCGCGTCGAGATTTTCTCGAAGGATCTGCAAATTTTCGATCGCTTGCTGACTGTGTACGGGTTGGGTAAAAAAGCAGTACGCACCGGCGGCTACCTTTTGCTTTGCTCGCCTAAGCTCGCCGTTAAAGTTTTTTGCGTTCACATTGACCGCAGCGGACACGGTAAGTGGATGCTCGAGCAAATCCTCGTTCATCGCAGTGATAAATCGAGTGAGTTTCTCGCTGTTGAAATTATAGACAGACCGAATCTCGTCACGCAGTGCGGTGGGGATCGGGTCTCCCGTCACGACGATCTGATTGTAGATCCCCTGGCTGTTGAGCCCCAAGAGGAGCGCCTTAAGCGCGTTGAGATTGCGGTCACGGCAAGTTAAATGCGGGATCGCCTCCATTTCGAACTCTTTCTTGATGAGAAGCGCAACCAAGCTCGAATCCATCCGCGCGCGACCGATCGGGCAATCCGCGATCGTAATCGCATCGACCCCGGCCACCTTGTACGCGCGGACGCCGTCCCCGTATAGGCTGAAGTCCGCCACAGACGGACTGTCGTACTCTACGGCGATCGGGCGCTCACCCTGCTCGAGTTTTTCTCGAAAAGTATTTTTATAAGGGGCTCCCTCCGATGCACCGCTCAGCTCTTTCACTACAACCGTTCGTTTCCTTACGGGCGTCTTGACGAAGAGTTCCTTCATCGCTTGGATATGCGCGGGTGTTGTGCCGCAACATCCGCCTAAGAGCGCGACCCCCAAGTCCCGCAAGGGAAGCATTTCGTCGGCAAAGTATTCAGGTGTGCCTCCGTAGTGGACGTGACCGCGCGATGTAGCCGGGTAGCCCGCATTGGGCAATACCGCAAGCGGCAAAGCCTGCGGCTTCAGCCCCTCTACGACTTTTCTTAAATGGAGCGGGCCGGAAGTACAGTTGAAGCCCACAAAATCCGGCGCGCCTTCCGCCTCCAAGCGGTTCATCTCACGAATCAAACTTCCGGCCGATTCTCCGTTCATCGTATAGCCGTCGGGCATGACGGCGAAAGTTGCCCCAATTACGCCCGAATACCCGTCCTTTCGCAAGGTCGGGATGATCTCTACGAGCTCATGAGATGATTCAAACGTTTCAAACAGAATCCCTTCCGCACCGAGCGAGATCAAATGCCGCGCGATACGAAGGTAGATCTCCTTTTCTTTCCCCTCGGCACTCACGGGGCCGATGCTTGCAAGCACCTTTGCAGAATCCGCTGCCGCATCTTTTGCAATACGCAATCCGGCTTCCAAAAGCGCCTCGACTTCCGCCCAATCCTGTCCCAATGTGATCGGATTGACCGAAAACGTATTGGCGCGGATTACGACGGCGCCCGCTTCGATATATTGCCTGTGGATCCCGTAGATGGTTCGCGGGTCTGTAAGATTTGCGAGCTCTGAAAAACTCTCCGGCGCTGATGCCGTTTCCGCGTAGCATGTCCCCATCGCCCCATCCATCAGGATCGGCTTTTCATTTGTATTCAGCCATTTCTCCAACCGATTTTGGGTCACTCCGTAAAATACTCCTTTGCTATATCTGCCGAAGCCTTCGCGTCTTTCGCATACGAGGTCGCCCCGATGCTTTTCGCGTACTCTTCAGTTACAACCGCCCCACCCACCATGATATGGACAGATGGATCTTCTTCGTGAACAAGCGAGATCGTCTTTTCCATACTGACCAAAGTCGTAGTCATCAGCGCCGAAAGGCCGACCATCGTCGCTTTGTGGGTTTTGACTGCCTCCAGCACCGCCTCCGGTGGGACGTCTCGCCCGAGGTCTATGATCTTAAATCCGTAATTTTCCAAAATGACCTTCACGATATTTTTTCCGATATCGTGAATATCCCCCTGCACGGTGGCGATCACGATCGTCCCTTTGTTGACGCCCGCTTCTTCGTTTTCTGCCAGTTTCGTTTTGATGACCTCGAATGCTTGCTGCGACGCATCCGCGGAACGGATCAGCTGCGGCAGAAAGATCTCCCCTTTTTCATAGAGCTGACCGACCAAGTCAAGTGCCGGGATCAAAACGCCGTCGATGATGTCCATCGCGCTTTTCGTCTCTAAAAGTTGCTTGGTGATGGACGCGCATTCCGAAGAAAGCCCCTGCTTAACCGCGTTTTGTAGGCTCGACGCATCGTCGTTCGCCTCGATTGCGCCGGCGTCACCTCCGGCCTCCACTTTCTTCACGACTCCCGCAGTCGCATCGATCTCTCGATTCTGAAACCGTTCGATAAACTTTTCTGCCCCTTCGTCTTGATTATTCAAAAGGTGCCAAGTCGATACCGCATCCATCATCCCCACGTCGTTCGGGTTCATGATCGGCAAATCCAGCCCCGCTTGCAGCGCTTGCGATAAAAAGTATCGGTTGATGATGGGCCTTGCCGGCAGTCCGAAGGAAATATTGGAAACGCCCAATAGCGTCTTTAAGCCAAGCTCTTCTTTCACCCTGCGTACGGCCTTCAGCGTTTCGGCAGCGGCCTGCGGTTGTGCCGACACGGTCAGGGTCAGGCAGTCGATAAACACAAGTTCCTTGGGGATCCCGTAAGAAAGCGCCGCATGTAATATCCTTTCGGCGATCTCAAACCGCTCCTCGGCTGAAGTGGGAATCCCTTTGTCGTCTAAAGTAAGGCCTACTACGGCCGCCCCATATTTTTTTACGATCGGAAGAATCGAGTCCAGCACATCTTGCTTGCCATTTACCGAGTTCACGATCGGACGGCCGATCACCACGCGAAGTCCTGCTTCGAGGGCTTCCGGGTTTCCGCTGTCCAAAACGAGCGGGACGTCCACAACCGACTGCACCGACTTTACGGTCCGCGCCATCGCAGGCGCTTCGTCGATCCCCGCGACTCCAACATTTACATCTAACAAATCCGCGCCGCCGTCAACCTGGTCGACCGCCTGCATCAGAATATAGCCTTCGTCTCCTTCCAAGAGCGCTTGCTGCATCCTCTTCTTCCCGGTCGGGTTGATGCGCTCCCCGATCACCCTCGCGCGGTCGATCGGCACAGTTACCGTGGGGCTGCATAAATAGGGGACGCGCGAAACATTCCTTGCGAGAGGGGTCCTACCCTCGATCCTTTTGCAGAGCGCCTGGATATAGGAAGGATCGGTACCGCAACAGCCGCCCACGACACTCGCTCCCAAGTCAAATAGGCGTGTCATCGCGTCCGCAAACTCGTCCGCTGTAATCGAATACCCGCCGGTTTTGGGGTCGGGCATCCCCGCATTCGCCTTCACGACGATTGGAAGATCCGTCAGCTGCGCAAGCCTCTCCACATGCGGATACAGCTCGATCGGCCCCAGCGAGCAGTTCAAGCCGAAAGCATCCGCTCCGATCCCTTCCGCGAGCGCTACCAACGACTCCAATGTAGCTCCGGTAAAAGTGCGCAGATTTTGTTCGAAGCTCATGGTCAAAAGCACCGGAAGATTCGAGTTTTCTTTTGCGGCCAAAAGAGCCGCCTTCGCTTCATACAGATCTGTCAGCGTTTCGATCGCGATCAGGTCCGCACCGGCTTTCGCGCCCAGCCGCACCTGCTCTGCGATATGGTCGTACGCTTCTTCGAAGGTCAGCGCTCCGGTCGGTTCCAGCAACTCGCCCAACGGACCGATATCGAGCGCCACCGCACAGGGCAGGCCCGACTCCTCCACTGCACGCTTCGCGAGAGAAACGGCAGCCGGGATCACCTCCTCCGGTGCCAGCCCCGTACCTTCTAGCTTCAGCCGGCTGGCGCCGAATGTATTCGTATAAATCACTTTCGCTCCGGCCTCAATATAGCTCTTATGTATCGCGATAATTTCCTCCGGATTTGAAAGATTCAACCGCTCCGGGCGATCGCCGATCGGCAAACCGCGCAGTTGCACCTGCGTGCCCATCGCGCCATCCAAAACGAGGGATCCCTTAAACCATTCTTTTACCACAGTAGCCTCCATTCTTTCGAAACGAACACTTGCCGTCCAAGATGCAAGTATCGCAACTTCTTCTCTCCAGTGTCGGCGCGTTGCTTACCACGCCGAGTATCGCCGTCACGGACTTGATCGGCGTCATCAGATCGCCGCCCGTTTTCCCCAGTCCTATTTGTCTGGTTGCATCCAATTGCTGCAAAAACTCCCCTTGTAGGGCAAGCGGCAGGTCTCCATACCCCGGGCTGAACCGATCCGTGAGAAAGAGCCCCTGCTCCGCATACTCTTGGATCAAGCGACTCTCCAAAAGGTCCACGACCTGCTCGACCGCAGCGGAAGCCAGCGCATCCACCGCAACGGCCATCGCGCGATCACGAATCTGTAAGCGGCGCACTAAACCATCTACCCCGCCACCGAGCGTCGCGGCAAGAAGCACCGCTTCCTTTGCCCCCTCCAAAAGAGTCGGGAGATCGCGCCCGGAAAGCTCCATCGCCCTCACGAAGGGCACTCCGTCCTTCCAGCTCAGCGCGACTTTTTCCCAAACAGCCGAAGGCCGAAGCACGTTGTAAAGCTGCGCTTCGGCCTCTTCCATCAGCGGCAAAATTTCCTCAGGGAGTTCGCCTTGAATTCCCATATAGCGAAGGGCTCCCACGCGGTCCAGCCGATCCAAATGAAATTTTTCCTTTTGTAAAACCATACTCGCCCCCTGAAAATACCCGGCACTGTAAGCCATCTCGACTTTGCCTTATTACCGTGTATTCTATCACGAAGCCCGCTGTTTGTCTTATCATTGTTTCTTATTACCGGCGATACCACCCGGTATTTCTTGCGTTCTGCCTTAATCGAAGATTTTTCTTTGTATTGCCATCGTAATGCCGAATAGAATCGCGTTAAACGCCAGTATTCCCATAAAGAGGCCAAAGGCGCTGGCATTTCCGCTCGCACCCTTCGCGATTTGATCAAACGAGTTGTCAATTCCTTGTAATACGACGGTATCCGGGTCGATCGCGCCATCTTTCACCTGGAAGTCGACCCACATCAGGGAGCCGCTATCCAAATGGGAGTAGGTAATAAGATGTTCGTTCAGTTTTCCCTTTCCCATTTCGTATCGCAGCTTTTGCGCACCGTCTTTTGCCATCGATTCGGTAAGCGGAAATTTCTCGCCAAGCAGTTCAAATGAATCTGCATGGACAATCAGATCATCATACGAAATGCCCACGTTCTCGTAAATCGGGCGCTCCTCGATCAGGACTCCGTCCTCATCTAAAATTTCTTCGTAACCGGTTTCGATTTTTTTGATTTGCTCGCTATGAAACTCGAGTTGCACGAAATCCTTCTTTTTAGATTTTGCCAGCTTCATGACATGTTCAACTTTCGCCTCTTTATCATCCCCCTGGAATGAAAGTGCATCGAAAGAAATCCGATCCAGGTCGATCGATCCGACCATTTCTCCATAGGCATACACCTGTCCATCGGTTTGTAGCGCTTCTTGCATCTCATCCGCGTCGGCGTACACGATACGAATACCGGAGTCCAGTAGCGCTTGCACGGACTGGTCCACGTGGAAAAACTGCAAATAAATATAAAGCAGCACGGTGATTCCCAAGTAGATAAACAAAGTAATTTTCGTTCGTTTGCTCATTTTATCCTCCTTATCGAAACGCGGATATATAAGATAGCATGAAGGCTAAAAATCCGACAAAAGCTAAGAGACCCCATGCAATAGTACCCGTTCCACTCTGCGCAAATACGCGCTTTAGAATGACAAGATCTTTTCGTACCCCCCTTTTCGTGCGTGACACCGCACCCGAACCCTCGTATTGATTCTTGCCGTAGCGCTCTCCCGTGAGTATAAAATCGGTTTTGGCATAGGCATCGACGATCGGAAAATTGTACAGCTCAGCACGAAACACCCGAAAATACAAGATGAAGGCGACCGGTATGGCAAGAGTCCACCAAGCGACCATACCGCCGATCCACACTTCGTTCGGGAACGGATTCATCAACATCGGCTTTTTCGGAAACAGATTTTGCAGGAGCAGCCCCAACCACAAAGTGGTCGATAAAAATCCGATCATCGCGATCGACCAACCCAACAAGCGTTTCGGCGAATAAAAACGGATCCTTACCGGTAGATCATCTTGGAAGAATACGATCTTGGAAAAATCTTTTCGAATTGCGCTCTCTTGCGACGGCTTCCCTGCGAAATTCAACTTCCCGTATGCATCTCGAAAGTAATGCTCCGCATGCCACACGAGATAGTCCGGGCGAATCAGGATTCCACGCCCGTTTCGAAGC
>CAZFWK010000027.1:13685-15089 GCA_964522555.1 uncultured Peptoniphilaceae bacterium
ACAAGACTCGCTAAAAACGGCCACTGTAGGATGAAAGAACGGTCTGCCGGCGAGAAATAGAGCAACTGCAAAAGATCCGCAGGAGACTCGACCCACAGCCGATTGCGGAAAAGATTGATCGCAAAAGTCAACAGAAATGCGAGCCCGCTTAATGCGAGAGGCTCCACAATCCAAGGGATCGACTTTTTCTCTTTTGCCTTTTTGATCCCCACGGCTCCCGTTTGCCCGTTGATGACGACTTGTGTTTGATGCGTATTCATGTAATAGATTGGAAGAAGAACAGGGAAACGCTCGGATGGCCACTTTTCCATAACTACTATCACCTCGGGGTCGTGCAGCGCATAACCGGCCTCCTCCTGAAAATTAAGGATGAGTTCCTCGGTCGCGATTTCCTGAAACCGCGCCTCTGAAATATCTCTCGATTTCGCTGGATGACCCGCGAGATAGATCGGATCAAAATCTTTTAGACCGTAAGCATCAAACGGCTCAATTCGGCCAAGCAAATCGTTGTCGATGATGTCGGTAGCCGCGATCATCTTATTCTGTAAGAAACTCCTTGCAGAAAAGCGAAAATTGGAACCATCGAACGTGCTCCGCTGTAAGGTCGCAGCAATCTCTCCTTGATACAATTCGTAAGGCAGATAGAGCTGTTGCAAACACTCCATGTGTGCAAGTGCCCGTTTCGCTTCATCAGCCTTTTTATGAAGCTTACAAAAAGCCTCCAACTGCTCTCGCGCTTCTTCCGGTAAAATGGCAAATGGAACGATCGCTACCGGAAAGTATTCAGTAAGAAAAAAATCCAAAGCTAAGACTGCATGCCCACAAAATGGACACGAGCCGCTCTGAGAATCCTTTGCAAAATAAATCTGAGCGCCACAGTTCGCACAATCCGATTGATGAAGCGCATCAGTATCGGTCGAATGCCTACACTCTCTTGCCGATTCAAATACATTTCCAAATCCAATTCGGTACCACAGTAAAGGCAACCGTCGTTCTGCCTAATGATGTCAAAGTGAAGCGGCGCGCCGCAAGATTCGCAGCTAAGCGCTAACCCCGACCTACTATCACGATTTTCCATACTCGCCTCCTTGCACCGGACTCACTCGTACGTGATTGAGAGAAGCTATACGATGATGATTTACCACCATTGTGCTTAATTGTGTCGTAGTTTGCAAACGATTTATCTTTCACTTGTTATCAAATCGTTCACATATGCTTACGCTTCGATTTGAGTGCCCTGTAGGGTGCGACAAGAGGCTGCGGCGGCTTGGATCGAGAGCAAAGTGTTTCAATCCACGCACCCGTGTAGGGGTGCGACGATTCAAGCACGATGCCTGGTACTCAACGGGTGCGGTTTCAATCCACGCACCCGTGTAGGGTGCGACGCTTTTCTTCCATGTAGGA
>CAZFWK010000028.1:0-14874 GCA_964522555.1 uncultured Peptoniphilaceae bacterium
GGTCCTACGGATCGCACTACTCATACTTTCGTTCGGCTTATGCCTTTATCTGGTCATCCCCACTCCTGCGTTATTTCCCTTTCTGCTCTTCCCGCTACTCTACGAGGTGATCCTGTATGAGCCGGTCATACACATCTCGCTTTACGGGTTCGTCATGATACTGGGGTATTGGTTGTCCGGTTCGTTTCGCCAACCGAGCCTTCCTCTTACGGAACTGCTTTTGCTCCTCCTGATCGCCATGCTCCTGGTCGCCATTCGCAACCTACAAAGCACGAATCGGAAACTGGATCAAAAGCTCCTCTCTCTTGAGAAAAGCACGACCAATATGGCGCTTGAACAAAAAAAGACACAAGTGCACATCGACCAGCTTCGGGAATTATTTACTTTGGAAGAGAGAAACCGAATCTCGAGAGATCTTCACGACTCGATCGGGCACAGCTTATCTACGATTCGCATCCAATTGGAGGCGATCGCGCAGATCGCGCCGCAGGATGGCGAAAAAGCATCTCAAATGGCAAAAAAGCTGTCGGGCTTTACGGAGGACGGTCTTCAAAAACTTCGCTTGGTCCTCCATCAGATGAAACCGCATCAGTACCGAGACCAGGAACTGATCATGCAACTGATCCGGATCGCGGAGGATTTTGCTGCGATGAGCGGAATCGAAGTGCGCGTAACGAGCTCCAACTTCCGCTACACCACGAAGCCTTCTCAGGATCAGCTCTTGCAACTCGCTTTACAGGAATTTCTTTCGAATGCGCACCGACACGGGCACGCCACCCGCGTGAATACGCATTTACATTATACGAAATCGAACCTCACCCTCACGATGAAGGATAACGGCGTCGGCGCAAGCGCGCTTCGCAAAAACATCGGCTTGACCGGGGTCGAAGAACGCGTTCGCGCGGAACATGGCGAAGTGCATATTACGACCTCGCCGGGCACGGGCTTTATGACCCAAATCCAATTACCTAGAGGAGAAACCGAATGATTAAAATTGTGATCGCAGACGATGAAGCCCTCATCCGAGAAGGGTTGGAGATTATCTTGGGGGCGCAACCGGATATCGAAGTCGTAGCGCTTTGCGCAAATGGAAAAGAGGCGGCGGAAGTTTGCGACGAACGACCGGTGGATCTCGTCCTGATGGATATTCGGATGCCTGAATACAACGGCATCTACGGTACCAGAAGGATCAAAGAAAAGCACGGAGATTCCATTAAGGTGCTGATCCTGACCACTTTTCAAGATACCGAAACCATTCGGGACGCGCTAAAAGAAGGGGCAAGCGGCTATCTCTTGAAGGACAGTTCAGTCGAGGTCATCGCCAACGGGATCCGCACCGCCGTGTCCGGCAATACCGTGTTTCACCCGCAGATCGTCCAAAAGATGATGGAAGCCACTCCGGTTTCCGATTTTCGGCACGAAGAATTTGATCTCACCGAAAGGGAGCTCGAGTTTATTCGACTGGTAGCGCAAGGGCTAACCAATCAAGAAATTGCCGATACACTCTTCTTATCCACCGGCACGGTCAAAAATGCTATCAGTACGATTCTACACAAATTGAACCTCCGCGACCGCACCCAACTGGCAATCTTTGCGTACGAAAATCGCGTACTTTAAAGCACACAGGACTCAATTGAACTGACTCCAAAACCGCTCTATACCGCAGTTCATTGTGATCACAAAGTCCGTTCAGTCGATCCCGGCGTACCCCTTTCGGCACGCTCACGGACCGCTCGGCCAAGATATGGCCTCAAGGGGTACGCCGGGCTCTCCTTCACTACATCTCAAATTATAACTTTATATATTTTCCAAAACCGGATTCGTCCGGTTTTTTTATGACTTAAGTCATATGCGATCTGTGACTGAGGGCAATTGGTTCGAAACCCCTTGCACGATATACTGAACCCATCAAGAGAAAGGAAGTGGAACGCATGGACGGCATTACGATAAAAGAAATCACGAAGCGGTATGGAGATAAGACGGTAGTCGACAATGTATCCTTTCACATCCAAAAGGGAGAAATCTTTGGACTGATCGGCCCAAACGGTGCAGGCAAATCGACTTTAATCAAAATCATGACCGGTCTCGTACCCCAAAACCAAGGCGAGGTGATCCTCGACAATCTGACCTTCAAAAAGGACTCCCTCAAGATCAAAGAAAAGCTCGGCGTCGTTCCACAGGAGCTCGCGCTTATGGAAGTCATCTCCGGTAGAGATAATCTGGAATACTTCGGAAGGCTCTACGGACTGACCGGGAAGAGACTCAAAGGCAAGGTCGACGAAGTGTTGGAACTCACGGGCCTTACGGAACACCAAAAGAAAAAGGTCAAAACGTACTCGGGCGGGATGAAAAGGAGACTGAATCTGGCCGCCGCAATCATGCATGAACCCGAATACTTGATTTTGGATGAGCCGACCGTCGGCGTCGACCCGCAGTCGAGAAATCATATCTTCAATTATGTGAAAGAGATGAACCGCAACGGAACGACCGTCTTATACACCTCTCACTATATGGAAGAGGTAGAAGCGCTCTGCAATAACATCTTCATCATGGACGAAGGGAAAGAAATCGCATACGGCACGAAAAACGACCTTAGGAGAATCCTCGGCGAAAATTCGACCGTTAAACTCGAAACTGACCACAATGCATCTTCGCTCTTACAAAATGTGCAAAACATTTCCGGTGTAGAGACCGTATCCGTCAAGCAAGAAGGATTGGAACTCCTCGTCAAAACGAATGAGTTTCAGCTCAGTCAATTGATCCACCGGGTAGAGGAAAGCGGTCAGGTCATTACCAATATCCAGGTACAAGAACCCAGCTTGGAGGAAGTTTTTCTCACTCTCACCGGCAAATCCCTCAGGGACTAGGAGGCTTCCATGCTACTCGCAAATTTGAAAGTCACACTGAAATCTATGATCGTAAACCCCATGACGGCGATCATGATGGTCCTCTTTCCGATCTTGATGGTGTTTGTGTTGTCGATGTCGCAAGAAGGGATGTATGCGCACGATATCAAAGACCTGAACATCACGTATCGGATCATAGACGAGGACAAAACCCAACTCTCGCAAAATCTGGGCTATGCATTCCAAAGCCCGCAACTGCACGGCGTAGTCAAGCAGAGCGACGAGCCGGACTTCACCATCACCATCCCAAAAGGCTACAACGAAGCTCTGTTAAAAAAAGAGGATCTGCGAATTCAGATCGACGGCATCGCCGATGCCAGCACCTATCAAGGGGAACTGCTATCTGCGATCATCGCGATCTTCAATAACGAGATCCAAAACCACTTGGGTGTCGGATCGGCGCTTGAAGAAAACCGGCTGACACCCGAGCAATCGTCCAAATTGCAGACGGAGTACCAAAAACTGTTAACTGAAAGAGCCATAGAGAAGGTAAAATACACGCCCGCGGTGACCCTTACCGCAAAGCAGTCGCTGAGTACCCAATATCTTCAGATGGTGTTTCTGGTATTTATCACGGGATATGCCGCCTCCTATAAACAAATGACGGAGACCAGCGACCTCGAGCTGCGCATGGCGGTAGTCCCGCAAACGGAATGGAAAAAGCAGATTTCCGAAATGGTATCGGGCTTCGCGCAAGTCTTCATTTTCGCTGTCCTTTATGTCGTGCTCGTTCGACTCATCGGGTGGGGCTTCCCCGGAAAATTGGCGCAGTACCTTCTCGCACTCCTGTTCGCTTCCGCTTTCATCTCCGCGGTCGCGATGCTGATCACCGCCATACTCCCTCCGAAATATTCCACCGCCATGACCACGATCCTCATGATGTTTATCATGTTCTTCGGCGGCATGACCGGCCCTGCGAAGATCATGTATCGGGGTACGCCGTTTGAGGCGCTCGGGAATGCTGAAATCGGACAAATCATGACCAAGCCCTTTACGCAGATTAATATTGCCCATTTCGACTACCAATCGCTGTCCCTTTTTGCGATCGGCACGGTCGTATGCCTCATAGGGGTAACCCTGATCACCAAGCTAAAAAAAGGAGGTAACTCATGAGATTTCTAAGACTGATCTATGCAAACGTACGAAGGTTGCTCGCACAGCCAAGCAATCTCCTGATGATCATCCTGCTGCCCGCTTTAATCCTCGGTTTTCAGAGTTTTATCATCAACTCGGGTTCTTCTTCTGCGGGAAAAGTGGTCGTCGTGAACGAAGATCGGGGCACGCTTTCGGAAGAGGCGCTGATCGCTTCCGAGATTCAGTTTAGTTTGGTCGAAGGCGGTAGGCAAGCCGGGTTCGAAAGATTGGAATCGTACGAATCGGAAGTGCTCTTCGTCATCCCGAAGGACTATTCGGAACTGATTCAAGCCGGCCGGATGCCAAAAATCGAGCGCTATTCCGTAAATGAATCCACGCTATACGACCTGATGGACCAAAACCTCACGACTGCAGTGCGCACACAGCTGCAAGAAACCCTGTTTGACGGTTACGGTTTGCACGCAAAAGACATCTTGGTGACGGAAAGCACCGTGAAAACGGAACTCAAGATTGCCGAGTATTCGGTCAGTTTCGATTATCTGTTCAGCATGCTGATGATCACGTACTTCATCATCGTATTTTCTTCCAACACCGGGGGCGACCTTCTCGAACTTCGAAATCAAAAGGTAACCACGAGAATGTTCTTAACCCCGAGCCGAAGTTTTGAAACCATGGCGGCTCTTGCGATCAGCTACTTTCTCCTGACCTTTTCGGGATACGCGATCGTATCGGTAATTTCGTACTTTATCTTTGGGATCAAAGACGCCCCCTTAGGGATGACCCTGCTGATCATCTCGCTTGCAAGCTTCTTTGCGCTCTCCCTCTCCTTGTTCCTGGCGAAGATCAGCAAGAACAAGCAAGTGATGTCGCTCGTACCCGTATTATACGGACTCCTCGGATTTATGGGCGCGGTCCTCTCCTTTATGGGAAGAGACGATCTCTTTACAAAGATCGGATACATCGCCCCTCCCTACTGGTTCGCGCAGATGATGATGACCGGCGAGATCATCAAGAACGGCGGGATCGTACTCTTAATGGCTCTTGTGCTCCTGACAGCCGGCTCTTACGACCTTCAAAAGTTTGTGGAAGACTAGTCGACGATCGGTGTAAACTTTGCGTAAAATAAATTTGCGTCTCCCCCGTTTCTGTGGTAATATAAGTAAGCACGTGGGGAGTTAGCTCAGCTGGTAGAGCGCTACGTTGACATCGTAGAGGTCGTTGGTTCGAGCCCAATACTGCCCACCATGCAAGCAGCGAGATTTCAATATCTCGCTGCTTTTTTTTGCAAAATTTTATTCGTTGATCCATTTGAATTTTCCTGATTTTTTCCGGTAATTTACATTTTCAAATCGATCGCAGAGTGCTATAATGATTTCACCATGTGGGGAGTTAGCTCAGTCGGTAGAGCACTTCGTTCACATCGAAGGGGTCGCTGGTTCGAGTCCAGTACTGCCCACCAAAAAAGACGCCAAGGCATTGCTGCCATAGCGTCTTTTCTTTTTCTTTTTTATTTCCAAAATTCTACCAGGCTCGTGTCGAGCCCGATATTTTCCGCCTTGAAGACGGGGTTTTCGCCCAGATTCTTTTGGCGCTCGTAATCTTTCAAAGCATTGAATGCGACTTTCCCCAGGATCAAGCAAACCGGGATATTGATCAAGCACATGATGGCCATCAACACGTCTGCAATGTCCCATGCCAGTCCCATGCTGAGGCCGGCCCCTACAAAGATGATGACCGAGCATAAAATGCGAAATCCGGTCATGAAGGTCTTGCCGGGCATCTTCTTATTGATGAAAGCGAGGCAATTGTCTACATAGTACAGGTTTCCTAGGAGTGTCGTAAAGGCAAATAGAACCATCGCCGACGTTACGAAAATGCTTCCAAACGACCCGAACACGGTAGATAACGACATCTGCACATAGAGGGCTCCGGCATACTCTTCCAGCGGTTCGATGCCCGAACTCAAGCTCATCAGCGCCGTTGCGGTACAAATGACGAACGTATCCAAGAATACCGACAGCATTTGGACGAGTCCTTGCTTGACGGGATGGCTGACATCCGCTGCCGCAGCCGCATTCGGTGCGGAACCGACACCCGCTTCGTTCGAATACAAGCCGCGCCTTATCCCGTACATCATGCTCGAGCCCGCAACCCCGCTGAAGATCGCGCGAAAATCGAATGCATCCGCAAAGATTCGGCTAAAGATTGTCGGGATATAGCCTGCATTGATCACGAGCATGATGATCGCGACCAATACATAGATGATCCCCATAAACGGCACGACTGCACTGGTAACTCGTACGATTCGCTTCCCGCCGCCTAAGATACACCAACCGCACACCGCCGCCAAAATCGCGCCGATAATCCATGGTGATAATGAAGGATTATAGAATTCGTACACGGCAAAGGTAGATTGCAGATTGTAGGCTGCCAACATATTGAATCCGCCGGCATAGGTCAGGATCAGTGAGATCGCAAACACGATCCCCATCGTTCGGCTCTTTAGAGCGGTCTCGATATAGTAAGCCGGCCCCCCGTAGCTGCTGCCGTCCACATCTCGTCTCTTATAGATTTGAGCGAGTGTACTTTCCACAAACGCGGTAGCGCCTCCGATAATGGCGATCAGCCACATCCAAAAGACCGCGCCGTAGCCGCCTAAGCAGATCGCGGTGGAAACCCCGACGATATTGCCCGTACCGACGCGCGAAGCCGTCGAGACCATAAGCGCTTGAAAGGATGAAACCGCACCCGTTTGCTCCGGCTTTTCCGAAACGACATGGATGGATTCCTTTAATAATCTGGCTTGTAAGAAGCCTGTGCGCACCGAAAAGTATAGTCCCGCGCCGATCAAAACGACGATCAAGATCGGGTAGTACAAAACGCTGCTTAATGAACCGATAATTGCTCCCATAACATCCTCCTTCGATGTGATAGTGTAGTGGCGTAATTCGCTTTTTAAGTATAACACACTGTACAGCAGGAATACAAAAACCCGGAGCTCTCAAGATATTTCGAGAGCTCCGGGTCGATATTACGGTGCGATAATCCATCCGCCGGTCAGGCCTTCCGTTTCCTCCAACCCGCTGATGAGATTCATATTTTGGAGCGCTTGGGAGGCGGCGCCTTTCATCAGATTGTCGATCGATGACGTGATGATCGCCCGCTTCGTCCTCTTGTCCACTCGCAGGCTGAGATCCACGAAATTCGTTCCAACGACGAATCTCGTTTCGAGTATCGTCTCACGAATTCGGATAAAGGGTTCTTCTCCGTATTGCTTTTGGTAGATTTCGTAGAGATCCTCCTGTGAAACATCCTTTTTCAGATTCACATAAATCGTAGCGAGGATTCCTCTCTTCATCGGCATCAGATGCGGCGTAAACTGCAGTTCGATCGGTTTCTCGCAAGCCCTTGACAGTTCCTGCTCGATCTCCGGGGTATGCCTATGACTCGCGATGCCATACGCTTTGATCGACTCGCCCGCTTCCGTGAACAGAAGGCTCACGTCCGCTTTTCTGCCCGCTCCGGTAATACCGGACTTCGCGTCGATGATGATCTGCGAGAGGTCGATCAGCCCCTCCTCTTTCACGAGCGGTGCCAGAGCCAGAATGCTCGCGGTCGTATAGCAGCCGGGGTTTGCGATGAGTGTCGCTTTTTTGATGTCCTCCCGATGGAGCTCGGGCAAGCCGTATACGGCGCGCTTTTGAAGCTCTGTAGCGGTATGTGGCGTCTTATACCATGCTTCGTATACTTCGGTATCCTGTAAGCGAAAATCAGGAGAGAAATCGATCAGCTTGACTCCGCTCTTTTCGCACGCTTTCGCGATGTCGAAGACAAGCCCGTTCGGGAGTGCGGTAAAGAGCACATCGATCTCGCTCAGTCTTGCCAGCGCCTCTTCGGTCGAGATAAGCGGCATTTCGCAAACGCCGGTAAAGCTCGGGTAGATCTCATCCATCGTCTTCCCAACATAGGAATTCGACGACAAGAAGACGACCTCCGCCTTCTTATGCGCGCAAAGCAAGGCCAACAGCTGCTGACCGGCATACCCCGTAACGCCGAGAACTCCGGTACGTACTGTATTCATAGTAGTTCCTTTCTTACGAACGATAGCTCGCGTTGATGTAGACATACTTTTCGGTCAGGTCGCAACCCCATGCCTTCGCGGATGCCTCTCCGTCTTTCATGGTAATCATGATCTTGACCTCTTTCTCTCCGAGGATCTCCTTTGCGAGCGCTTCATCAAACTCGATCGGAGCGCCGTTTTGGAATACCTCTACTCGCCCTTTTTCATTTTCGAAACCCACATTGACTTTGTGCTGGTCGAATTCGGACCCCGAATACCCCATCGCGCAGAGGATTCTTCCCCAGTTCGCGTCGGCCCCGTAAATTGCCGACTTTACGAGACTCGAAGAGACGATCGCTTTTGCGATATTGCGAGCGCTCTTCACGTCACTCGCCCCTTGCAAGTCGACCTCGATCAGCTTGGATGCGCCTTCCCCGTCCGCCGCGATCGCCTTCGAAAGGTATTCGTTGATCTCGTACACGGCCGCTCTTAGCACTTGGTAGTCCTCATTTTCCGTGTCGATCAACGGGTTTTCCGCACAGCCGTTTGCCATAATGGAGGCGGTGTCGTTGGTCGAGGTGTCGCCATCGACCGTAACCATATTGAAGGTCTCGTCGATGCAGGATTTATGCATTTTCGTGAGCATTTCTTTTGTGATATTTGCATCCGTAAAGACATACGAAAGCATCGTCGCCATATTCGGATGGATCATACCGGAGCCCTTCGCGATTCCGCAGAGGTTGACCGTTTTTCCGCCCAACTCGATCTGCCCGAAACGGATCTTCTCGGTTGTGTCTGTCGTCATGATCGCCTTTTGAACGTCATCCTCCCAGTCCGACTGAAGCGTATTCGCGCAATCTGCCACACCTTGAAGAATCTTTTCCATCGGAAGCAGTTGCCCAATGACCCCGGTGGAATACACCAGTACTTCCCGCTCGTCGATCGAGAGGAGCTCGGCCGCTTTTTTTGCCGTTTCTCTCGCGTCCAATATCCCTTGTTCGCCCGTGCAAGCATTGGCATTCGCGCTATTCATCACCATCGCGCGCGTCGTCTCGTTTTGAATATGTTCCATATCGACCAAAACCGGCGCTGCCTTTACGATGTTTTGCGTAAAAACGGCGGCTGCTACTGCCGGAACTTCACTATATACCATTCCCATGTCCTTGCGGCTGTAGCGCAGCCCGGCCGATGCCGCGGAAGCCTTAAATCCTTTTACATGGGAGACACTCTTGCCTTCGAATATTTTCATTTTTTCCCTCAACTCTTTATCATGGTCCCGCTGCCCTCTTTCGTAAAGATTTCAAGCAGCAAACTGTGCGGTGTTCTTCCATCGATGAGAGCCACTTCTTTCGTGCCCATTTCGATCGCATGCATGCAACATTCCATCTTGGGAATCATGCCGCCGGTGATCGTTCCTTCGTCCATATGCCTTTTGACTTCGTTCACATGGATCTCGGACAAAAAGGTTGACTCGTCGTTAATGTCGGTATAGAGGCCTTTTTGATCGCTTAACAGAATGAATTTCTCCGCATTTAGCGCACCGGCAATCGCACCGGCTGCGTAATCCGCATTGACATTGTATGTTTGGCCCGCTCGGTCGGCTGCGACGGGGCTGATGACGGGTAGATAGCCTGCATCGATCAAATCGTCCAGCAAATAGGTGTTCACGGACGCAATCCGACCGACATACCCCAAGTCGACTTCTTCTCCGTCGACGTTATTCAATATCTTAGAGGCGATGAGGAGCGAATCGTCTTTCCCGCTGATTCCGATTGCGTCGATCCCCAAAGAACAAAGAGCGCCGGTGATTTGCTTATTCACATAGCCCGATAATACCATTTCGACCACGCGTACGGTCTCTTCGCTTGTCACGCGAAGCCCGTGCTTAAACTCGACCGGTACTTGCATCTTCTCGAGCATTTCATTGATTTTCTTGCCGCCTCCGTGTACGATCACGATGTGGATCCCGACCATTTTTAAAAGTGCGACATCTTCTATAAACTGACGCCGCAGCGATTCGTCCTCCATCACGCTGCCGCCGTATTTAATGACAAAAGTCTTTCCTTGAAATGCGGTAATATACGGCAGCGCTTCGATCAGCACTTGTGCCCTATACATGTAAAGCCCCCCTTTGCACATGAGATTCCCAGAATTCTCCGAATCCTTTGATCTCGAGTCATTAGTATGATAAACTTTTTCGCACTAAAATGCAACAAAGTGAGTTTTAGGAAACGAAAAAGTCCCCAAAAGGGGGACTCGAAAAATAACGGATTTACAGCTTCCCTTCTCGCGCTTCTTTTCGTCTTATGGGGAAAGCTCTATCGAATTTATCCACGTCTTCTGCTTTTACATCGAAGAGCGGATCGAAATCCAGAAACCCTCTTTGGCCTTGCAACGCACCTTCCTCCAGTTCCAATACCATAAAGTAATCCGCCCGTTCGTTCGGGTTCATCCCGCGCAGGGTGATTCCGCTTTCGTGGGCAGGGCGAAAGCCGAAACGACTGTAATATTCGGAGCTTCCGGTGATAAAGATCGCTCTATGGCCGTCTTTTCGAGCACATACGAGCGAGTGATCGATGAGCTTTTGTCCGATTCCCTTTCGTTGCCGATCCGGAAGGACGCTCACCGGGCCAAAGGACGCATAGGTATCCCTCTCTCCATTTTCATATTCGACCGAAACGTAAGTATAAGCGATATGCGCAACGATCTCGCCTTCCAAGACCGCTACCAAGCTAAGTTCGGGAATGAATCCTTTCGTATCCCTAAGGATATGAAGGATATAGTGCTCGATACAACCGGGCCGGTAAACATTCCAAAACGCATCCCTTGTCAAACTTTCGACCGCAACCCGGTCCGCTACGCGTTCTTTTCGTATGATCATCTAAAACATCTTCCTCCTTCATCACTCGTAGCGCCCTTTCTTCTCCGGATGCAAAAAAACTGCCTCGCGGCAGTTCTTGGATTAACGCTTGCTGAATTGCGGGCTCTTACGAGCTTTTTTAAGACCGTATTTTTTACGCTCCACTTTACGGGAGTCTCGAGTGAGATACCCTTCTCTTTTAAGCGACGGGCGCATTTCTTCATCGTATTGAAGAAGTGCTCTTGCAATTCCGTGACGGATTGCACCGGCTTGGCCGGTCGTTCCGCCGCCGTGTACATTTACGTACACGTCGAATTTGCCTTCGTTATCCGTATGGATAAGCGGCGCCTTCGCGATGGTTCGCAGTGTATCGAAATCGAAGTATTCTGAAATATCTCTTTTATTGATAATGAACTTACCCGTTCCGTTCACGAGGTATACGCGTGCGACGGAGGTTTTACGGCGTCCAGTGCCGATATACTTTTGTGTCATCTACTCTCCTCCTAAAACTCGTGCAATACCGGTTGTTGTGCTTCGTGACCGTGGTCGGTGCCTGCATAAACGCGGAGTTTCTTGTACATTTGGCGTCCTAGGGGTCCTTTTGGAAGCATTCCCTTTACAGCCAACTCCATCACCTTTTGCGGCTTTTCATCCATCATACGCGAATACGGGATGGACTTCAGTCCGCCCGGGTATAGGGTGTGATAGCGATAGTGCTTTTGTGCTCTCTTATTTCCGGTAAGTTTGACCTTTTCTGCATTGATGACGATGACATAGTCTCCGGTATCGATCGTTGGGGTGAAGATGGGTTTATGTTTGCCCCGCAACAAGGTTGCGACTTCAGTTGCAACGCGACCGAGGGATTTGCCTTCTGCATCGATGAGCAGCCATTGTCGGGTGATATCTTTCGCCCGTGCTGTATAACTCTTCATCTAATCCTCCGTGCTGGTATTTTATTTGGGATTGTCGTGTTGATCCGGTTCCGGGGCCTTCAAAACACTCCTACAAGTATATGCAAAATCCGTGTTCGTGTCAAGCGAAATCCGTTCATTTCGCCCTTTATGGCATGATTCAAAAGATCAATCACGACCCGCACAAACGGATTCGATATTATTCAGACTGCAGTTATAGTGATTTGCGAGAAGTAGTGAAGGAGAGCCCGGTTTACCCCTTGAGGCCATATCTTGGCCGAGCGGTCCGTGAGCGTGCCGAAAGGGGTATACCGGGCTCGACTGAACGGACTTAGTCCTCACTCGAAATATTATTCTTTTTTTGTCGCCGCTCTTTGATCCAAGAGAGAGCGGCTTACCAGTAGAATCAATGCTCCAAGGGAAATCGTCCGCAAAACGATGACCGCAATGTTAATCCGATCAAGTTTCTCGTCATGAACTTCGATGATACTATCCAATGACTCCGTGGGGATGCCCACGAACAGCAGGCCGATCACATTGTTGTTTTGGTCCTTGATCGGCTTATAGGCAGCGTAGAAATCTTCTCCCAGGATCTCGGCTTGCCCGACATACAAATCGCCGTTCATCACGGTGTGGTAGGCATTATGGTCTTTCCCGAGGAATGTTCCGATCGCCCTTTCATCCTTATCGTCCAGGATATTGGTCGAAATCCGCTTAAAGTCGTCATTGACCTTTACGAAGATGGTCGATTGGTCTCCCAAATCTTCCATGATCGAGTCTACCATGCCGAAGGTACCCTCGATACTCTGCCCGTTTTTATCGAGAAGCGTACCTTCCCCTTGCGTCAGCGTTCCATAGGATCGATTCAAATACTTCAGCGTCAGATTGATATTGTTTTCAACATGTCGGGTGAGCAACTGATCCTTAATATGCTCGATCTCGCGCGTCATATTGGAAAATCCGAATAAACCCACGATTAAGCTCGCCAAAAGCGCGATCATCCCCAGATATGCGATCCATTTTGTATTTCGCGTTTTCATCCTGTCATTCCTCCCGAGGAGATTGCCGTATCGTCGCCACTTTATTCATCGATTCCCACAAAGATTTTCTTAAACCCGAGCCAAGCGAAGCAGGAGATCGCGGCGATCGTGCCGAGCCTTCCTCCAATTCCGACATAAGCGCCGGTCGCGGCGATAAACAAAATTCCGGTCATCAGAGAGATGACCGCCATCTCGAGCAAGTTCAGCGCATTTTCGACCGAGATCATCCCCGCGTACGACGCACAAGCCGCAGCGGTCGCTAAGAGTTGCCCGGTGGTCGGAAAGAAATGCGGTAGAATCAGCCCGGCTGCCAAAGTGATGATCGAGGATGCGATGACGGCTCCTCTTTTGATCCGATTATTTACAAAATAGGTCGCCAAGCCCGCGATAACGGAGACGGCCAAAACTTGTATTTCCAGCATCGCGCACCCCTCCTACTGAAAGAGCCGTAGCAAGGCTCGCGTGATTAGAGTCGACAAAGCGGCTGTCGTACCGCCCTTCCCCCCGATCCCGGCGTAGATCTCTGCGGTCGACAAAAGGATCAGCCCGACGATCACGGAAGCCAGCGCCGCTTCTCCCACTCCGGGTAGGATCGCCAGAGAACTCATGCCCACAAAAGAGGAGGTGTACGTGACCCCAGCCAGGTGATTCGGCAAAAAAGTCGCTGCCATTACCCCTACGAGACCGTTCGCGATCACCGCTCCATAGCCCATTTGATGATTGATATACCATGTCGCGGTAACCCCCACCAACGAACAAAGCATAATATACACTTGATTTTTATTGATTCTCATGGTCTTCGTCTCTTTCTATGAGTTTCAAGAAGTGGTCTATCAGGCTGATCGCGAAAAGCCCTCCGTAGATGAGAAGGATTTCCGTCTTGTAGAAGTTTTCTTGTTTGATGACCGTCGATACGATCAGCCCCCCGCCTGTGGCAATAAAAGCGAGAAGACCCAGGATTCTGGCAATCGTTCGATTCGGTTTTTTTCGCGGCATGATCCTTCCTCCTTTTTTACCCTCTCGATCGGGATCGACCATCCCGATTGTACGGGTGATGATTTATTCCTATATACCCATGTTATCCGGCTTCACAATCCTCCGTTTTCGAGTGATTCGAAAGGCGATTACCGGGTATATCATGCTGAGGAGGTGATAGAAGATGAATGAAAAATTGCTGGAAGTACTCGCTCATGAAGGAGCGGTTACGATCGTCACTTGGTCCGAAGGTGCGCCGCCAAATGCCGTGTGCACGTGGAATTCCTATATTGAGGTTAGCGAAAAGGACACGCTGCTGATCCCCGTTGCCGGTATGACTACCGCCCGTAAAAATCTTGCCGTGCAACCGGAGCTACTCGTTATGCTCGGTTCGCGAGAGGTGGAGGGGTTCAACGGCTACCAAGGCACGGGATTTGAGATCAAAGGTAAAGGCACCATACGAGAGCAAGGAGCCGACTTCGACTTTATGAAGGAAAAATATGGCTTTATGAACGCGCTGCTGGAGGTCGAAATCGACTCTGCGAGACAACTTTTGTAAAAAAAATGGACGCGACCGTTCTCGGTTCCGCGTCCTTTTTTATGTGATTCGGTTTTATTCTTCCGCATACCCGCATCGCTTCATTTGCATTTCTGCATACGCTACGATTACCTTAAAATAGCCCTTTAGCTCTTGGTCGAGTGCTTCGTCGCCGGTATCGGCCAGAAGCGGTTTATCTCCTAAGTCGTTTAACTTTTGCGGGGTGGAAATTACGATAATATTCTTCTTGCCGACTTGTCGAATGACGGCAGGTGAAATCTGCTGATTCCCACGGCCAAACAAATACCCTTGGCCGCCGATGGGCGAGATGATGATCTTTGCATCCTTGCCTTCGATCGCTTCCAGAATTTGTTGTTCGGTTGCATCCTTCACGAGGACCTTTCCGGCTTGGACCACATCCTGTCCGAGAAGCGTGCCTTCCAGCTCCAACTGCTGCATCACGGCGCGCGTAGTCGAGCCCGAGCCTAC
>CAZFWK010000029.1:0-14744 GCA_964522555.1 uncultured Peptoniphilaceae bacterium
GGAGCCGTTGGCGCCGCGGAAGACGATCGGCATCCTGATCTGGCCGCCGGACATATAGCGCATCTTGGCGGCTTGGTTGACGAGTTGGTCCATCCCGACGGTCAGGAAATCCACAAACATGAGTTCCGCGATCGGACGGCATCCGGTTGCAGCCGATCCGACTGCCGCTCCCACGATCACGCCTTCCGAGATCGGAGTATCGCGAACGCGCATTTCTCCAAACTCGTCGTGCATCCCGGCGCTTACCCCGAAGCATCCGCCAAACGGGCCAACGTCTTCACCAAATAAGAAAACATTTTGATCCTCGCGCATCTTTTGCGACATCCCAGCGCGAATACCTTCTGCATAGGTCATCTTTGTCATCTGACTCGTGCCTCCTCTAGCATATCCGTATATACATCTTCCACAATCGACTCGAGCGGCGCCACCGGACTCTCCTTCGCAAACGCAACCGCTGCGTTTACTTCCGCCTGCACATCCGCATTTAGCGCATCGATCTCTTCTTGTGTCATGATTTCGTTGTCCAATAAGTATTTTTCGAGCCTCGGAATCGGGTCCTTCTTCTTCCATTCTTCGAGCTCTTCTTGCGTGCGGTACACGGTCGCGTCGCCCTCAAAGTGACCGCGATGGCGATACGTCTTGCACTCGATCAAGGTCGGGCCTTTCTTTTCTCTTGCGTAGGCGACCGCTTCTCTCACGGCTTCGTATACCGCAAGCACGTCGTTGCCGTCGATCGTGATGCCCGGCACATTGTAGCTTTGCGCTCGCACCGAAATATCGGTGATGTTTTGGTGCCTCTCTTGCGATACGGAAATTCCGTAGCCATTGTTTTCGCAAACGAATACGACCGGGAGCTTCCACACGCTGGCTAAGTTCATAGCTTCGTGGAAAGTACTTTGGTTGGTGGATGCATCTCCGAAGAAGCATACGCACACTTGGTCGGTCCCGCGATATTGCGCGGATAGCCCTGCTCCAACCGCGATATTGTGCCCTGCACCGACGATCCCGTTTGCCCCGAGGATCCCCTTCGTGGCATCCGCAATATGCATCGAACCGCCCTTTCCTTTGCAGTAGCCGGTCTCTTTTCCGAAAAGCTCCGCCATCATATACTTCACATCGCCGCCTTTGGCGATAATATGTCCGTGCCCTCTGTGCGTGGAAGTGATATAATCGTCCTCGTTTAACGCAGTGCAAGCACCCGTTGCAACGGCTTCTTCTCCGATGTACAAGTGAACAAATCCGGGGATCGCGCCCATCGCAAATTGATTTTGCGCTTCTGTTTCAAACGTGCGAATCATGCGCATCGTTTTGAGCATACCCCGTAAGGTGTCTTCGCTGAGTTTCATGTTTTCCTCCTAATCATTGGTATTCATAAATCTTAAGTTTAGAATGCACACCGCGCTAAATCGTCGTCCCGCCGTCTACTGCAAGCACTTGACCGGTGATCTCTTTTGCAAGGTCGCTTACTAAAAAGAGCACGGCGTTTGCGATATCTTCTTCGGTTTGTGCATTGCCAAAGGGAATCAAATTCTTTACGGATTCGTCGAAAGTCGAATTGCGCTCTTCATTTTTTGTAGAACCTTCGGTCATCGAGTCTAAGATCTCTTCCCACATTTTCGTGCGGATGATGCCCGGCGCTACCGCGTTTACATTGATGTGATAGGGAGCCGCTTGGAGTGCCGCATTCTTCGTAAGGGCAACGGTTGCAAATTTGCTCGCGCTGTAATGCTCCAGCATTCCCAAGGCCTTCACCCCCGCAATAGAGGGAATCGTCACGATCTTTCCGTGCTGTTTCGAAATCATTTCGTTCAACGCGGCTTTTAACACATTCCCAAGCCCGATCACATTGATTTCGTATACTCTTTTCGCATCTTCACCCTGAATTTCCAAAAGCGATCGCGTTTCGATGATCCCTGCATTGTGAACGACGATATCTATTTTGCCGTTTGCAAACTCCAAAGCAGCGGCAAAAAAATCTACGACCTCCGCCTCCACGGCGACATCCAATTTGTGGTAACCACTCTTTACGCCCCTATTTTGGATCGCCTGGACCGTTTCCTTACCTTCCTCCTCGTTTCGATTGCCGATAAACACATTTGCGCCTGCTTCGCCTAGCTTCTCGGCGATTGCACGACCCAATCCTCTTCCGCCTCCGCAAACTACTGCAGTTTTTCCTTTTAAATCGATTGCAATGCTCATGCTCGGTCTCCTTTCTGATTGACTGCTGGTTTGGTGTACGATCTGCCGCATTACTATTTGCAGGATTTCGAACTCATAGACAATGCGTTCCATTTGATAATGCAAATGCAATCGAACGCACCGGAATTATCAGTTGCTATTTTCTATAAATTTGAAATATCGCACGACCTAAATTTATCTTATCAGCCGCAAGAAAATTGTCAAGCGTTGAAATACAGTGTTTTTGATAATACGCTATCAGTTTCGCACGCTCGAAGAACAATCTTCATCATCATGAAATTTTCACAAAATAATAATATAGGGCGGAGTTCATGAAAATAATAAAGAGACAGCCTCTATCGACTATCTCTTACACTTGGTCTTCCAAACTCGCATTCATCGCATCGGCCGCTTGAAGCACTCGCACATGCCGCTCGGTCAATCGCGTCCAGTAACTGATGCACTCGCCTTCGTTGATCTTCCACCATGTGTGAGGTGTGTTTGCCCGCACATAGATGCTGTCTCCCTCTGAAAGCACATGCGTCTCTTCATCCAACATGAACACCATCGATCCTTTGATCACCACCCCGAACTCATCTACTTCATGCCCATACGAAATCTCTTTTTCACTATCGTAGGCGCGTACACACAAACCGGTCATCTCTTGGGGGTTTTTTGTATCCGTCATATACTCGACCTTCGCGTGGTAATCTCGGCTGTATACGAGCTCGCGCTCATCCGCCTTCACAACCGGCTGAAATTCAATGCTTGAGCTAATCAGCTCCACCACATTCACGCCGATCGCAGCGCAGATCTTCACCAAGTTCTCGAAGGTTGGACTCGTCAGATCGCGCTCCAAATTGCTAAGATAACCCACCGAAAGCCCCGTACGCTTCGCGACCTGTTCGAGCGATAAGTTTCCCGTCTTTCTCCGCAGTCGGATTCGATTTCCGATCAAAGCATTCTCACCCTTTCAAAAGTTTCACATAAAATTTTCGGTTCCGTGGCGCGTCAAACTCACAAAAGTAGATTCCCTGCCAAGTCCCCAAAACCGGCCTTCCGCTCTCTACGATCACCGTCACGCTCGAACCCACCGCGCTCGCCTTCAAATGCGCCGCGGAATTTCCCTCCGCATGACGAAACATCGGGTCGTTCGGAAAGGCCGTGTCTAGCCCGCGAAGCAGGTCTCTTGTCACATCCGGATCGGCGTTTTCATTGATGGTGATCCCCGCGGTTGTATGTGGGCAATACACCACTGCCAAACCGGAGTCGATCCCGCTCTCTCGAATTGCGCGCTTCACTTCCGCGGTAATGTCGTAGAAATCCTCTTTCGGAGTTCGAATTGAAAATTCAAAATTCATAGGCGCTCCCTTCTGCTGGCGACGTGCGTGAGGAGTACGAGCGCTCTCTACGGAGGCGTTGGACTCCCCTGATGGAGTCACGGTTCATGCAAAATTACTCAGTTCATTTTACTTTATCTACAATCTGTGACCACACCTTGTGATGTGGTCATAGTGTTCATAGTGCATGATATTGCTTGTTCGCAGGTTCTTACGCGCCAAGATATGCGCGTTTGACATCTTCGTGGTCCAGGAGGTCTTTTGCGTCCCCTTCTAACACGATTTTGCCCGTTTCGAGTACATAGGCTCGATTGGCGATCGACAGCGCCCTTTTCGCATTTTGCTCTACCAAGAGGATCGTCATGCCTTGTTTGTTCACCTCTTCGATGATCTCGAAAATACTGTTGACCAATAGCGGCGAAAGGCCCATTGAGGGTTCGTCGAGGACGAGCATGCGCGGTTTGGACATCAGCGCTCGTCCGATTGCGAGCATCTGCTGCTCCCCGCCGGATAGCGTCCCCGCGTACTGACTTCTTCTTTCTTTGAGTCGCGGGAAGCGGTTGAATACGTCCTCCACGAGATGTGCAATTTTCGCCTTATCGTTTGAAAGGAAAGCTCCCATTTCGAGATTCTCTTCGACCGTCAGGTTCGCGAAGACCCTTCTTCCCTCCGGCACATGCGCAAGCCCCAGGCTTACGATTTTATAGCCTAGAGTCTTAAGCAGATCCTGTTCTTCGAATCGGACATTCCCCGAGGACGCTTTTTTAAGCCCCGTAACGGTCTGGAGTATCGTAGATTTTCCTGCGCCATTCGAGCCGATTAACGAGACGATCTCTCCTTCTTTTACTTCCAAGCTCACATCCCGAACCGCGTGAATCGCGCCGTAATGCACATTCAGTTTTTCTATCTTCAGCATGTGCTTCTCCTATTCTCCCAAATACGCGCCGATTACATTCGGGTCTTTTCTGATCTCGTCGGGGGTTCCCTTTGCGATAACCGTACCGTAGTCGATAACGACGATCTCCTCACAAATCCCCATGACCAGATTCATATCGTGTTCGATTAATAAAACCGAAAGATTGTATCGGTTTCTAAGCGTGGCGATCGCATCCATCAGCTCGACCGTTTCCGTCGGGTTCATGCCGGCCGCCGGTTCGTCGAGTAAAAGAAGCTGCGGCTTCGTCGCGAGCGCGCGTGCGATCTCGAGTTTTCTCTGCTTTCCATAGGGCAAGTTCGACGCCTGATAGTTGGCGAGATGCTCCATATCGAATCCACTTAAGAGCTCCAAAGCCTGCTCGTGAATCTCCGCTTCTTCCTTGAAGTAGCGCGGAAGGCGCAGTACGGCTTCCGGGATACTGTATCTCATATGCATATTGAAGGCCGCCTTGATATTTTCCACGACCGTCATCTCTTTAAAAAGGCGAATGTTTTGGAAGGTCCTCGTAATCCCTCTCGATACCATTTGATGCGGTTTTTGTGCGCTTACCGCCTCTCCCCGAACGAAGATTTTGCCTTCTGTGGGTCGATACACGCCCGTGAGCAAGTTAAACACGGTCGTCTTTCCGGCGCCATTCGGGCCGATCAGCCCGATCAGTTGATCTTCGCCGATATCGATATTGAATTCGGATACCGCCTTGAGCCCGCCGAATTGGATGCCGAGGTTCTCTGTGCGTAAGATGCTATTCGACTCCGTCATGCGGCACCTCCTTCACAGACTTCTTAAAAATACCGATCTTCTCCAAAAACTTGGTTAATGAAAATTCGTAATTCCCAAGTAATCCTTTGGGGCGAAACAGCATGACGCAAATGAGCGCCACCGCGTAGATCAACATGCGGTATTCCGCAAAGCTGCGCAATACTTCCGGCAAAATCGTTAGGATGATCGCAGCGATAATGGATCCGGTTAAGGAGCCCAAGCCGCCCAATACCACGATGACCAGGATGTCGATGGAGCGGTTGAAGTTGAATGTCCGCGCTCCCAGGATTCCGATATAGTGCGCGTAAATTCCCCCGGCGACCCCGCCGAAAAATGCCATCGTAACAAAAGCCACGATCTTATAATACGTGGTGTTGATGCCCACCGCTTCCGTCGCGATGTCGTCTTCCCGAATCGCGGTGATGACACGCCCGTAGCGAGAGCGCACGAAAGTGTAGAGGATGATCACCGTAATGACCGTGATGACATAGACCAGGGGGCCGGTAGCCAATCGAGGAATGCCCTTCAACCCTTGCGCTCCGCCCGTGATCGTGAGGTTTTCGATGATGACCCGTATGATCTCTCCGAATCCTAAGGTAATGATCGCAAGATAGTCCCCTTTCAGCCGAAGCGCCGGGATCCCCACCAACAATCCGAAGACCGCCGCGACGAGCCCCGCCAAGATCAGCGCGCCGACAAAGTAAACCCACGCATTCGGAGTCTGGGCCGTAATGCCCAAACTTTTCGTGAAGATCGCTGCGGTATAAGCTCCGATCGACATAAATCCGGCGTGTCCGAGTACGATCTCTCCCAAGAAACCGGTCGAGATATTCAGCGAGGTGGCGAGGATGATATTGATCATGATCGACATGATGATCGCCTGCATCCAGCGGTTGATCATCTTCGCTTGTACACCGTAGTTCAGAATCAGAAAGACGATGAGGATAAGGACGGCATTGATCGCGTAGGATCGTAATCTGGATCCGTTTTTCATGCTACACCTTCTCTCCGATATTTTTCCCGAGAATCCCCGTCGGCTTTACGAGGAGCACGACGATGAGGATGCCGAACACAAAAGCATCTGCCAATTTAGAAGAGATATAGGCTTTCGTGAGGGATTCCACGATTCCGATTATAAATCCGCCAATCATGGCTCCCGGCAGGATGCCGATTCCGCCCAGTACAGCCGCGATAAAGGCTTTAAGACCGAGCATCGAACCCATAAACGGGTCCACTAAAGGATAGGCCGCGCTGTACATGACGGCGGCGACCGCAGCAAGGCCCGACCCGATCGCAAAGGTAATCGAGATCGTCGTGTTTACATTGATCCCCATGAGCATAGCGGCCCCTTTGTCTTCTGAGACCGCGCGGATCGCCTTCCCCATCTTCGTGCGGTGTACAAAAAGCTGCAACAAGATCATGCACACCACGGACACGATGATCGTGACGAGTGCGACGCCCGAAATTTGAATCGATGCCAATCGAAACGGCGGCAAGCGAAAGATATTCGGATACGGGCGCGGTGCCGATCCGAATAGAACCAGAAATAAGTTCTGTAATAATAACGATACTGCAATTGCGGTGATCAGCGGTGTGATTCGGGGAGAGTTTCGTAGCGGTTTGTACGCGACGCGCTCGACCGTCATCCCTAAAACTGCGCATCCGATCATCGCGATGATGATGCTCAGCCAAGCCGGCACCCCTGCCGACACGAGAACGGGGATCGAGAGGAGTGAAAAGTAGGCGCCAACCATGATAAAGTCACCATGTGCAAAGTTGATGAGCTTTACAATTCCATACACCATCGTGTAGCCGAGCGCTACCAGTGCATATACGCTTCCAACCTGAATCCCGTTGATGAGTTGCTTTGTAAATATGACGATTCCGTCCATTATGACTTCCTTTCACAGGATTTCCGTTAAGAGAAATAAAGGAGCAGAGCCGGTCGGCCTGCTCCTACTCTTCGAGCTAATTAGTTACTGACTTTGTCCTTAAGCGTTTCGACTCCACCGTTGATCTCGATTACGGAAGTATCTTTAACCGGATCTCCGTTTTCGTCGAAGGTGAAGTTTCCGGTGATGCCTTCGAATTGGATCTTATTGAGTGCATCGATGATCGCTTGCGAATCCGTAGATCCCGCTTCTCCGATCGCTTGTGCGAGGATTCTCGCTGCGTCGTAGCCGAGTGCCGCGAAGGAGTTTGCTTCGATTCCGTAGGTTTCCTTATACTTTGCAAGGAAGTCTTGAAGCGGTTGGCTCGGGTCGTTCTTGAAGTAGTGGTTCGAATAGAAGCTGTTGTCCAATACCGCTACGTTCGAAGCGTCTACTACGCCGAGTACGCCGTCCCATCCGTCTGCGCCTAAGAATGCGCCTTCGTATCCGATTTCACGCGCTTGCGTTGCGATGAGTGCTACTGTGTTGTAGTAGTCGGGAAGCATGAGTGCATCCGGCTTTTGTGCGTTGATTGCGGTCAATTGAGTCTTGTAGTCGACGTCGTCTGCGCCGTAGCCTTCAAATGCGACCACTTCCATGCCGACTTCTTCCGCTTTTTCTTTAAAGGTATTTGCGATCCCTTGCGAATAGTCGTCCGATGTGTTGTAGAGAACTGCAACTTTCTTCGCACCGAGGTTCGATGCGGCAAAGTTTGCCATTACGATCCCTTGCGAGGGGTCGGTGAAGCATGCGCGAAACACATTCGGGCCGATCGGTGTGATCGCCGGGTTTGTGCCGGTCGGAGTGATCATCGGCATATTGTCGGTTGCCGCAACTTCCGCAACTGCGATCGTCGGTTTCGAGGTGATATCGCCGATCAGTGCGACGATTCCCGAGTCGATCAGTTTATTGTATGCGTTGACCGCTTCCGTTTCGTCTCCTTTTTCATCGAGGACTTCGAAGTTGACTTGTTGTCCGTTGATCCCGCCTGCAGCGTTGATCTCATCGAGTGCAAGTTTCGACCCGTTTGTGGATGCGATCCCGTAAACGGATACATCGCCTGTGAGCGGTCCGAGACCGCCGATTTTAATGACATCACCGGTTGTACCGGTTTCTTGTGTAGCGGTAGCTTCTGTGGTGCCGTCTCCGGCTTCGGTAGCCGGTGCTGCCGGCTGGCTGCATGCGACTGCAAACAACATGACGAGACCTAATAAGATCGCCAATGATTTTTTCATCCCTATTCTCCTTTTCATTGCCGACTCGTATTCATACTTATGTACGTTTCGGCCAAATTTATAAGTCATTATATAATGCAAATGTCGGAAATACAATACCCTTGCTCATTATAAACTGTATGGAGATTAGGAATTCGCTACCATAGTCATCCGACAAGTTCATAAGGATACTAAAATACCGTATAATTTACAAGGATCCGAATCGAACGGGTTTGTATTTCTATCGTGTACCCTCCGCATCATGCCCAATGACTCCAAACTGAATATTCGATCGTTGTGTGTACGGGAAAATGATTCCCCAATCATTTTAATCCGACTTCATTATTCTTGCCTTTTTGGCACCATTGGCTTTGATTGGCGTAGTTTCCCCTTTCAAAGGTCGGACGATCTCTCCTCGCATCCCAATAAAAATTGCGACCCGATCGGGCCGCAATTTAGGTTATTCTTCCCCTGCCGCATGCCATTTTAACCATGCGCCTATGCATTCGTCGATATTGCCGTCCATAAAGCTTTGTACATTTCCCGTCTCCCAATTCGTGCGATGATCTTTGACCATGGAATAGGGGTGAAATACATACGAGCGAATCTGCGAACCCCACGCGATCTGCGAATAGGAGCCTTGTATGTCTTCGATACGCTCCTTGTGCTCTTCTTCACGGATTTGTATCAGCTTCGCCGCCAAGAGCTTCATGGCCGTGTCCCGGTTCAAGTGCTGACTTCTCTCATTTTGCGACTGTACGATGATCCCGGTAGGGATGTGCTGGATGCGCACGGCCGAGTCCGTCGTGTTGACATGCTGTCCACCTGCGCCTGAGCTTCTGTAGGTGTCGATCTTGAGGTCCTTCTGGTCGATCGCGACTTCTTCGATATCATCCAATTTCGGAAGTACATCTACACTTGCGAAGGAAGTGTGCCTTCTTCCGGAGGTATCGAACGGCGAGATGCGAACGAGCCTGTGAACGCCCTTCTCGCTACGCAAGTTCCCGTATGAATACGCACCATCTACCGAGAAGGTAACGGATTTCAGCCCGCCTTCGGTGTCGGAGTTTCGGTCGATCTCTTCGACTTTAAACCCTTCGTCTCCCGCCCACCTCGTATACATGCGATACAGCATCTCCGCCCAATCCTGTGCTTCCAAGCCGCCAGCACCTGCATGGATTGCAATAATGGCAGAGTTTCGATCGTATTCACCTGAAAGCAAAACCTGCAGCGTAATCTTTTCCATATGCTTTTCGATCTTTTGCAGTCTGGTGCGGATCTCGTCCATGTATTCGTAGCAACCCTCTTCTTCGACCAGCTCCACCATCACGATCGCTTCCTCGATCATCGTCTCCGCCATGCGATATTCGTCTACTACGGATTTACGGCTTTGCAATTCGCCGATGATCGCCTGCGCTTTTTCTACATCGTTCCAAAAATCAGGCTCTGCGGTTTGCTGCTCGAACTCTTCTTGTTCTGCTTCCAGTCGAGCCACGTCAAAGTGACTCACCCATTTCGCTTAGATTTTTCGCATACTCTTCCAATGCGGCCTTACAATCGTAAGTATTCTCCATGATCCCCTCCTACACCACTTTTCCGTGGCATCTCTTATATTTCTTTCCGCTGCCGCAAGGGCATGGGTCATTTGGGCCGATCTTTCTGCCTTTTACGACGGTCTGCTGCTTCTCGCCTGTCGACCCTTGTCCGGCCGATTCGTTTTCCCTTCCGACCGCAACAGACTTTCTTTGCATTTCTTTTTTCTCGATCGGTACATTAAACAAATACTTCAGGGTATCTTCCTGTATGGAGGCGTTCATCTCCTCAAACATCTGGTACCCTTCGTTTGCATAGGCGCGAACCGGGTCTTCCTGCCCGTACGCACGGATTCCGATTCCTTGGCGGAGCTGATCCATCGCGTCGATATGATCCATCCACTTGGTATCTACAACGCGAAGCATGATGACGCGCTCGATTTCCCGCATCTGCTCTTCACCAAATGCCTCTTCTCTCTTCTGATAGTACGCTTTCGCGTGATCGACGATCGACTCCTTCAGTTTTGCACGAGTCGGCGCATTCTCGATTTCTGTTGCCCAAGCTTCTTTTGGTAAAAAGCTCGACAATAGATAGTGCTGCAGTCCTTCCAGATTCCAGTGGGAGCGGTCGTCCGTCCCGGTCGTATACTGCTCGACACCGTCATGTGTGATCTCCTCCAGCATGCCCATGATCCCGTCGTGCATATCCTCGCCGTCCAACACGCGCCTGCGCTCCTCGTAGATTACGGTTCTTTGCTTGTTCATGACATCGTCGTACTGGAGAACGTGCTTACGTATCCCGAAGTTGTTGGACTCGACTTTCTTTTGCGCGCGCTCGATGACCGAGGTCAGCATGCCGCCTTCGATTACCTCGTCGCCGGCATATCGTTGGATGAGCTTTTGCACTTGGTCGCCGCCGAACAGTCGCATGAGATCGTCGGTTAAAGAAATATAAAACTTCGACTCGCCCGGGTCACCCTGCCTTCCGGCACGGCCTCTGAGCTGATTGTCGATCCGTCTGGATTCGTGTCGCTCAGTCCCCATGATATACAAACCGCCTACCGCGATCACCTCTTTCGCCTCGGCATCGGTTTGCACTTTGAATTTTGCAAGGAGTTCATTGAATATCTCTCTCGCCGCCCTTACGTCGGGATCATCCGCTATGGCAAAATTATCCACCATCTCGATCATCTCTTTGTCGTAGCCTTGCTTGCGCATTTCGTTCTTCGCCATAAACTCGGGGTTACCGCCCAAAATGATGTCGGTACCGCGGCCTGCCATATTGGTTGCGATCGTAACGGCCCCGAGTCTTCCCGCTTGCGCTACAATCTCCGCTTCTCTTTCGTGCTGTTTAGCGTTCAAAACGTCATGCTTAACACCCGCGCGCTTCAAAAGTTTCGAGATGAGCTCTGAGTTTTCGATCGTAATCGTACCCACCAAAATTGGCTGACCCGTCTCGTGTACGCGCGCGATTTCTTCCACGATCGCGGCGAATTTCCCTTCCAATGTGGTGTAGACCTGGTCTTCTCGGTCCGCTCGATTGATCGGCTTATTCGTCGGGATCTCGATTACGTCCATATGGTAGATCTCTCTGAACTCATCTTCTTCCGTCTTTGCGGTTCCTGTCATGCCGGAGAGCTTTTCGTACATGCGGAAGTAGTTTTGGAAAGTGATGGTCGCAAGGGTCTTCGACTCGCTTTTCACCTTTACGCGCTCTTTGGCTTCGATCGCTTGGTGCAGTCCGTCCGAATACCGTCTGCCCTCCATGATGCGCCCCGTAAATTCGTCTACGATCAGGACTTCATCGTCTTTTACAACATAGTCGATGTCTCGGCTCATCCCGTAACGCGCTTTCAGCGCCTGATTCACATGATGCGCGACCTCCATATTGTCGGGGTCGGATAAGTTCTCGATCCCGAAGAATCGCTCCGCTTTTCCTGTGCCCATTTCTGTAAGGGAGGCCGACTTCCTCTTTTCATCCAGTATATAATCTACCGTCTCGACTACCATTTCACGGTCAAATACATCCGCTTTCTTTTCATTCGGATCAAGTTTCCTACCCGTAAGACCGATTACAAATTGGTCGGCGCGCGTGTACATGTCGGTTGATTTGTCGCCCTCTCCCGAGATGATCAACGGCGTTCTCGCTTCGTCGACCAATATGCTGTCCACTTCGTCTACGATGGCGTAGTTCAAGCCTCTTTGAACGGCATCTTGTTTGTAGATGACCATATTATCTCTCAAATAGTCGAAGCCGAACTGGTTATTCGTACCGTACGTAATGTCGGCTGCGTAATTCTCTCTTCTTTCTTGATTGTCGAGCCCATACACGATACAACCGACGCTGAGCCCGAGGAATTCGAATATCTTCCCCATCCAATCGCGGTCACGCTGTGCGAGATAGTCGTTTACCGTGACGATGTGAACGCCCTTGCCCGAAAGCGCGTTTAAGTACGCCGGTAGAGTCGCCACAAGGGTCTTCCCTTCTCCGGTTCTCATCTCCGCGATTCTACCTTGGTGGAGAATGATCCCCCCCATCAGCTGCACGGGGTACGGCTTCATTTTCAGCACGCGAAAAGCCGCTTCTCGGACCACCGCAAAAGCCTCTACCAAAAGATCGTCCAACGACTCCCCGTTTTGGTAACGCGACTTAAATTCTTCCGTCTTGTTCCGTAACTCGTCTTCCGAAAGATTTTGCATGGGACCGTCTAATGCTTCGATTTTATCGACCAACGGTTTGATTTTTTTGATCTCCCGAGAAGAAGAGTCTCCAAATATATTCTTTAAAAAACTCAATTGATTCACACTCCTATTTGCGCATAAGCTACACTCTATTGTAACACTTCCCAATAATGAGCTCAAACAGAACGAGGAGCGCGCGCTCGAAAATCCCACTAAAAAACCCGGCTGATCAGCCGGGTTTTGCTTATTCCGCTTCTATGAGACCGTAATTTCCGTCATTTCTTTTATAAATCACGCTGATCCCATCGGTTTCTCCGTCCTTGAAAACAAAGAAGTTGTGGCCGAGCAGCTCCATTTGCATACCGGCTTCCTCCGCATCCATCGGCTTTAGGTCGAATCTTTTCACCTTAACGATCCTTTTTTCTTCATGCGGCGGTACTTCATCCGGTTGTTCAATATTTTCAAACCGGATCGTGTCCTCATGGCCGAAACGCTTCTGCAAGCGCGCCTTATACTTTCGGATTTGCGATTCGAGCGCGTCTACCGTTCGGTCGATCGACGTGTACATGTCGTCGGAAGATTGCTCCGAACGAAGGATCGTTCCGGGAAGGAAGATCGTAACCTCCGCAATTCGGTGGTTCTTTTCGACTACGAATGTCACCGTGCCCTCCAAATCCTGCTGGAAGTACTTGCCCAAACGGCTGTACTTTTTCTCCGCCACTTCTCGCAGCGAATCCGTTACTTCGATATTCTTGCCCACATAATGGAGTTTCATTGTGATTCCTCCTTTTTTCTTATATGATATAGATACCCACAAAAAACAAAATGATGTAAAATTCTTCAACGAATCTTTATCCGCCATAAATATCCACCGACGAAATTGTGGATAATGTGGATAGATTTGTGGAAAACAGGAAAATAGGCATCGAAATTGTGGATAACTTTCATAAAAAGGATGTTATCTTCCGTTGCTTTGTAAAATCATATAATCAAAACGTAAAATCTATGAAAAATATTGCTTCGCACGCACCGAATATACAAGGAGGAGATGTCAATTGGACTTGCGAGTAGGCAAGCGCACGTTGAAAACTGCGCTCGCCGTTATGATTTCGCTCTTTATCGGAAATATTCTGCACTTGGAGACACCGCTCTTTGCAGGCTTTTCAGCCGTTGTCGTTATGCAGGGGAGTGTATACGACTCCTTTCGCGTAATGAAAGACCGAATGTTGGCTACGCTAACAGGGGCTTTTGTTGCACTGGTCTTTGTATATTTCAGGATGAACAATTACTTGATGATCGGATTGGGGATCGTCATCGTCATCCTGGTATGTACAAATTTCAAGTGGAAAAACAGCATCGCCCTCGGATGTATTACTTTCTTAATCATCCTAATCGGCGAAGGCGGGGAGAATCCGTTGCTCTACGCGGGACACCGCTCCTTAGACACCCTAATCGGTCTCGTGGTAGGTACGACCGTGAACTTTCTGGTCTTTCCGCCTCATCCCATGCGGATGATCGTGCGGACCTATCGAACGATCGAGCAGGATTTGTTCAAAGTGTTTCAAGAATACCTGGAATCCAATAAGCCGATTCACCTGTCGCTCATTTTGAACGATCTGATCAAGGCAGAAGCCGACTACGGAGAGCTGAAAAAACAGAGCCGATTGAAGATCGTGAGCGACGAAGTGCTCGAGTCACTCGAAGAGGTCAATTGGCTCCTCTTCCAGATTGTCAGCCATATGACGGTGGTGAGCGCCCGCAAGGAACGCCGAATCATCTCGAAACGCGCGTTAAAAAAGGTACATCGCATCTTACCGAATCTCAAGCCCGACAATACGCAAATCCCGCACGCGCTTCAAGACGACATCTACTCGTATCACATCGAGCAAATCGCCGATCTCATGGTCGCGATCCGAAAGAAAATTCACGAGATCTATGAACACGGACCCGAGACGGACTCCGAGTAATACCTCACCATAATCCAAAAAACCGACCTCACGGCCGGTTTCAGACTGTAGACAAAGTCAAATGAACTGAATAGGTTTGCAAAAACCGTGACTCCATCAGGGGAGTCCAACGCCTCCGAAGAATGCGCTCGTATTCCTCGCGCTCGTCGCCACCTCGCCTTCGTCCTCTCGATCGATAGAGAAGAAGGTGAGGACTCGCCTCAG
>CAZFWK010000030.1:0-4421 GCA_964522555.1 uncultured Peptoniphilaceae bacterium
CGAGCGGTCCGTGAGCGTGCCGAAAGGGGTACACCGGGCTCGACTGAACGGACTTCGTAATCACAGTAAAACCGCCTTGCGGCGGTTTCTGTTTATAGGTGTTTCGTCTAGAAGAAGATTTGGAATAACAATCCTTCGCCGAAGAGGGTGGCGAAGATCAGCGCTACGATCGTCATCAACTTAATGAGGATATTGAGGGATGGCCCGGAAGTATCCTTGAAGGGGTCTCCAACGGTGTCGCCCGTTACAGCTGCGATATGCGCTTCGGAGCCTTTACCGCCGTGATGACCGGCTTCAATATACTTTTTGGCATTGTCCCATGCGCCGCCCGAGTTGGCCATAAAGATCGCCATCAGGACGCCTGTAACGAGCGATCCTGCGAGCAGTCCGCCGAGTGCTTCCGCTCCGAGCAATAGCCCGATGCCTACGGGTGCGACTACGGCGAGAATACCGGGGACGATCATCTCACGGAGTGCGGCTTTCGTACTGATGTCGACGCAACGCGAGTAATCCGGGATTTCCGTTCCTTCCATAATGCCGGGTTTTTCTCTGAACTGGCGACGCACTTCTTCGATCATGGCGTTCGCCGAGGTGCTGACGGCGTCCATCGTGAGTGCCGAGAACAGGAAGGGCAACATTCCGCCGATAAATACGCCGGCGATTACGACGGGGCTTGTGAGCGAGATGTTCTCTATCCCGACGGCTTGCGTATAGGAGGCAAAGAGCGCAAGAGCTGTAAGCGCCGCCGATCCGATTGCAAAGCCCTTTCCGATCGCTGCGGTGGTGTTTCCGACCGAGTCGAGCGTATCGGTGATTTCCCGTACTTCATCGGGAAGGTCTGCCATTTGAGCGATTCCGCCCGCGTTATCCGCGATGGGGCCGTAAGCGTCGACTGCGATCGTCATGCCGGCAGTCGAGAGCATTCCGACGGCCGCAAGAGCGATTCCGTAGAGACCTTCGATCGGATTAGTAAGGCCATTCGATGCATAAAACGCAACCAAGATCCCGATTGCAATGATAATAATGGGTCCGGTGGTCGAGAGCATTCCGACGCCGAGTCCCGAGATGATATTGGTTGAAGTTCCGGTTTCCGATTCTTTTGCGATTTTTCGTACCGGTTTGTGAGCGTCGGAAGTATAGTACTCTGTCATTTGGGAAATGATAATTCCGACTGCAAGCCCTGCTACAATCGCGATAAACGGCTTGATCGAGTCCAAGATCGCACGACTTAAGAAAAACGCCGCGATTAGGGTGATCCCGGAGCTCGCGAAGGTTCCCATATTCAGCGATTTTTGCGGGTCCTTGTCGCCTCGTACGAAGAAGATCCCGATCAGAGAAGAAAGTACGCCGACTGCAGAGAGCGCCAGGGCGAATTCTACACCGGGGCGTCCGAATGCGGGGATCCCTAAAGTGATTGCGGAGATGATCGAACCGACATAGGATTCAAAAAGGTCGGCTCCCATTCCGGCTACGTCTCCGACATTGTCGCCGACATTGTCTGCGATTACAGCCGGGTTTCTGGGGTCGTCTTCGGGGATTCCCGCTTCGACTTTCCCAACCAAGTCTGCGCCAACGTCTGCCGCTTTGGTGTAGATCCCGCCGCCGACACGCGCAAATAATGCAATCGAGGAAGCTCCCAAGCTGAAGCCTGTTACGATTGCAGGGTCATTGAATATTAAATATAGGACGCTCACGCCCAAAATGCCAAGGCCTACAACCGTCATACCCATTACGGATCCGCCCGAAAAAGCGACTTGCAGCGCTGCGGACATTCCTTCTTGTTGCGCGGCGTTTGCCGTTCGCACATTTGCCTGGGTTGCGGCTTTCATGCCCATATAGCCTGCGAGCATCGAGAAAATTACACCGATAAGATAACAGAGCGCTGTCATCCAATCGATTGCAATGGAGAGCAAGACAACCAACACTACGACAAACACTGTCAAAGCTCGATATTCACGAGACAAAAAGGCCATAGCACCTTCGTGGATATACCCCGCGATTTCTTGCATTCGCGCGGAACCCGCCTCTTTGCGGCCTATGGCTTGTGCCTTTACAAAGGCAAACAAAATAGCGATCACGCCGATGATCGGCGCGATCAACATGTAAATACTAGTAGTACCCAACGATGTTCCCCCTTTGTGTTAAGCGATAATTGCCATCGCCAGTGCAGCAACTAAAAAAACAATCGCAGCGCCTATAATCACGCGATTTAGAATACGATCTTTCCCCATGCTCGATTGACCGGACAGATTCGCGCCGCCATCGATCACACCGAGACCTTGTTGTTTCGATTCCATTACGGTTACACTGGCAATGATCACAATGCTAACCAATAACAATAAAATACTGAGAAACGTCTTCATCGGTTCACCTCCAATACTCTCTTTTCCTTTCTTGATCATACCACAGCCGGAAAAAAACCACAATAAAAAAATGCAATCATATCCTATCGAAAGTGTTGCAAATACCACAAAATTAGCCATTTCGAGTGATAGTCTTGCCGTATATGATAAGAATATATTATCATTCCGACGTGTAACGCCAGCCCCGACGCATCCAAGCCTTCCCTGATGACGCAATCGGAGACCGCCTTCTATTATACACGATTTTTCGAATTCGTCGATTCCCTTTGCGATGCTTTTTCACGATTCTCGTTTTTTGCCTAGAAAAACCGCCCGGCACAAGTTGGCCGGGCGGTTCGTTTGATATTACTTTAAGTTATAGAAAGTTTCCATTCCGCGGTATTGTGCATTGTCGCCGAGTTCGTCTTCCAGGCGAATCAACTGATTGTACTTCGCTACGCGGTCGGTTCGAGACGGTGCACCGGTTTTGATTTGGCCGGCGTTTGTGGCTACCGCTAAGTCTGCAATAAAGGTATCTTCGGTTTCACCGCTTCTGTGCGAGACGATTGCAGTCATATGGTTTTCTCTTGCGAGCGCGATCGCATCTAAGGTTTCCGTAACCGTTCCGATTTGGTTAAGCTTGATCAGGATCGAGTTCGAGATTTTCCCGTCGATTCCTCTTTGGAGTCTCTCGGTATTCGTTACGAACAGGTCGTCCCCTACGAGCTGGATCTTCGCTCCAAGGCGATCGGTCAGCTTCTTCCAGCCGTCCCAGTCGTCTTCCGCGAGTCCGTCTTCGATCGAGATGATGTGGTATTTGTCGACGAGCATTTCGTAGTAGTCGATCATTTCTTCTACGGTGAAGGTTTTGCCTTCGCCCGCGAGGACGTATTTTCCGTCTTTGTACAGCTCGGTTGCCGCGACGTCGAGTGCGATTACGACATCTTCGCCCAGTTTAAAGCCGGCTTTTTCGACCGCTTCCGCGATCGTTTGGAGCGCTTCTTCGTTACTTGCGAGGTTCGGTGCAAAGCCGCCTTCGTCGCCTACGGAGGTACTTAGACCGCGGTCTTTTAGGACTTTCTTCAGATTGTGGAAGATTTGGGTGCAAACGCGAATTCCTTCGCGGAAGTTCGGTGCCCCAACCGGCATAACCATGAATTCCTGGATGTCGACATTGTTGTCCGCATGTTCGCCGCCGTTTAAGATATTGGACATCGGTACGGGAAGGGTGCGTGCGTTGACGCCGCCCAGATACTGGTACAGGTCCATGCCGAGTTCGTCGGCTGCCGCGCGTGCGACCGCCATCGATGCGCCCAAGATCGCGTTTGCGCCGAGTCGGCCCTTATTCGGGGTGCCGTCCAATTCGATCATGGCTTTGTCGATCCCGACTTGGTCGATTACATCAAAGCCGACCAAAAGGTCCGCAATTTCCGTATTGACGTTTTCAACTGCCGTTTCTACGCCTTTTCCCATATAGCGGTCTGCGTCGCCGTCTCTCAGTTCTACCGCTTCGAAACTTCCGGTAGAAGCGCCGGACGGTACGATCGCACGGCCAAAGCCGCCTTCTTCCGTGATGACCTCTACTTCAACCGTCGGATTCCCTCTGGAATCCAATACCTCTCTTGCGTATACATCCAAAATCAAACTCATTTACATTCTCCTCTCAAGTAGTGAAACCCCCGTCATTTCCGGTGGTTGCGCTATATTCATCATTTCTAATAGGGTAGGTGCCAGGTCGGAAAGTTTTCCGCCGGGCTTCAGGGTATCGGCTCTATCCGACACCAGGATCAACGGCACGAGATTCGTCGTGTGCGCCGTGAACGGCTTACCGTCAACTGCGATCATCTGTTCACTGTTGCCGTGGTCCGCCGTGATGAGCACTTCGCCTTGCATCTCGCGTATGGCTGCGACGACTTCTCCCACGCAAGTATCCACCGTTTCTACCGCTTTGATAGCCGCGGGGATAACGCCGGTGTGCCCGACCATGTCCGAATTTGCGAAGTTCAGCACGATCAGATCGTATTTACCCGATTTGATCGCTTCTACCACTTTATCTTTTACGCCGTACGCGCTCATCTC
>CAZFWK010000030.1:4431-14538 GCA_964522555.1 uncultured Peptoniphilaceae bacterium
TTGGCAAAGTTGAGGATCATAAGGTCGTATTTGCCGCTCTCAATGCGCTTTATGGCCTCGTCGGTCACCTCGTAGGCACTCATCTCGGGCTGAAGGTCGTATGTGGCGACCTTCGGAGACGGCACCAGGATGCGGTCTTCTCCGGGGAACTCGATCTCTTGCCCGCCGTTGAAGAAAAAGGTGACGTGCGGATACTTTTCGGTTTCGGCTATTCGCAATTGCGTCATGCCGTGTGCGGAGACGACTGCGCCCAGGGTATTCTCAAAGGTTTCGGGCTTGTAGGCTACGTGCACGCGTTCGAAAGTCTTATCATATTCGGTCATCGTAACATAGTAGGGGGCGATTCGATCGTCTCTATCGAAACCGTCGAAGTCGTCTTCCAAAAGCGCGCGGGTAAGCTCCCGGCCTCGGTCGGGTCGGAAGTTGAAGAACAGCACGCTGTCGTCATTTTGTAGAAGTGCCACGGGTTTTCCGTCTTCTTCGATCACGACGGGCTCGACGAATTCGTCGGTAATGTCCTTATTGTAGCTTTCTTCCACAGCAGCGACGGGGTCTTGTGCGGACGCCCCGATGCCTTCGCGAATCGCATCGTACGCGCGTTTTACGCGTTCCCATCGCTTGTCTCGGTCCATCGCATAGTAGCGTCCGATTACAGTCGCGATCTTTCCGATGCCGATTTCTTGCATCTTGTGTTGTAATTCTTTGACAAATCCCGCACCCGAAGTGGGCGAAACATCGCGTCCGTCCAAGAAGCAGTGCACGACAACCCGATCCAGTCCCTTCGCTTTGCAAAGGTCCAAGATCGCAAACAGATGCTCGATATGGCTATGCACGCCGCCATCCGAAAGTAGCCCCATGAGGTGGAGCGTCGAATGGTGATCGAGGGCATATTGAATGGCCGCATTGATCTCCTCGTTGGACTGGAAAACGCCGTCTTCGATCGCTTTGGTGATCTTCGTCAGCTCTTGGTACACGACGCGCCCCGATCCGATGTTTAGATGCCCGACTTCGGAGTTCCCCATTTGGCCGCTCGGGAGTCCGACCGCAAGGCCGCTTGCCTCGAGCTTTTCATGCGGATACTTCTCCCAAAGCGCATCCATATTCGGAGTGTTTGCCAAAGAGATCGCATTGCCGGGACCGGCTTCTCCCAATCCCCAGCCGTCTAATACCATCAGCATGACCGGTTTTTTCATGCACGGCCCTCCACAAGCTTTTTGTAGCTGTCGGCTTTCAGGCTGGCTCCGCCAACCAGTGCGCCGTCGATATTGTTTTGCGCAAGCAGTTCTTCGATATTATCGGGTTTTACGGACCCGCCGTATAACACGGGGATCTCAACCCCCGGCAGGAGTATTGCCACTTTTTCTTTGATAAAAGCGCACATCTCTTCCGCCTGTGCGGAGGACGCGGTTTTACCCGTCCCGATCGCCCAGATCGGCTCATATGCGATGACGAGATCTTTCGGATCCGCACCGAGATCTTTCAACACGGCTTCCAATTGGTCGCCAACGATTTTTTGCTCCGTGCCGGCTTCTCTTTGATCCAAATTTTCCCCAACGCATAAAATCGGCTTTAAACCTTCGTTTAATACGCGCGCGGTTTTTTGCTTGATCAGCGCGTCGGTTTCTCCGATGATTTCTCTTCGCTCGGAATGGCCGATGATGACATATGTCACGCCGAGCTCTTTTAGCATCGTAGTCGAGATTTCTCCTGTCATCGCGCCATTTTCAAGCGGGCTTACATCTTGAGCGCCCAAGCAGTACGGTGTGTCTTTGACGACTTCCGAAATGCCGGCAAGATGGGTAAAGGGCGGGCAGATTACGGCAGTAACGCCTTCCTTCACCTCATTTTTCACCATTTCGGAAGCGAGAGCCACGCCTTCCGCAATCCCTGTGTTCATTTTCCAGTTTCCTGCGATAATGACCATACTTTATTTGTCCTCCATTGCCACAATACCCGGCAGTTCTTTTCCTTCCAATAGTTCCAATGATGCGCCGCCACCCGTGGATACGTGGGTGATTTTGTCGGTCAAGCCCGCTACTTCGATCGCCAGAGCGGAGTCTCCGCCTCCAACGATGGTCACAGCGTCTGCATTCGCCATCGCTTTTGCGATCGTCTCGGTTCCGTGCGCAAACGGCTTCACTTCAAATACGCCCATCGGTCCGTTCCAGACGATGGTCTTCGCGCGTTCGATTTCCTTCACAAAGAGTTCTTCCGTCTTCGGCCCGATATCGAGGCCTTCCATATCCGCGGGCATCTCGTTGATGTCGACAATTTTCGTTTGCGCGTTCTCATCGATCTTTTCGGCGATTACGACATCGACCGGCAGTACCAGATTGACGCCGGCTTGCTTCGCTTTTTCGATCAACGAAAGCGAGAGATCCATCTTGTCCGCTTCCAAAAGCGAGCGGCCGATCTCGTAGCCTTGCGCCTTTAAGAATGTATATGCCATGCCGCCGCCGATTAAGAGCGTGTCGACTTTGCTCAAGAGATTCTCGATGACGCCGATTTTATCGGAAACTTTCGCTCCCCCCATGATTGCGACAAACGGGCGCTTCGGATCTTCCAACATATTGCCCATCGAGTCGACTTCCTTTTGTACGAGGAATCCGATCGCGGAAGGCAAGTTCGAAGCCAAGCCAACGTTCGAAGCATGGGCTCGATGCGAAGTTCCGAACGCGTCGTTCACGTAAAGCTCACCCAGCGATGCCAGTTCTTTGGAAAAATCGGGGTCGTTCTTTTCTTCTTCTTTGCGATAACGGGTGTTTTGCAATAGCGCAACGGAACCCGGTGCGAGTGCCGCAACTCTTTCTTTTACCGAATCGTCTACGACGACGTCGGAATCAAGAAACTGCACTTCTTTTCCAAGTAATTCGCCCAGCCTCACCGCAACCGGTGCCAGGGTAAAGGCGGGGTTTGCTTCCCCTTTGGGTCTACCCAAGTGCGAGAGAAGGATGACGGTCGCACCGTTTTCGAGCAAATAGTTGATCGTAGGGAGTGCAGCGCGAATCCGGACGTCGTCCGCAATTACGCCTTCTTCGTTCTTTTTCATCGGGACATTAAAGTCGACTCGGACCAGTACCTTCTTGCCTTTTACGTCGATATCGTGCAGGGTTTTCTTTTTCAGCATATTTACCTCCTTGACTTAAAAATGGCCCGACATAGTGCCGGGCCATGTGCGTTTTAGCGATCCGCAATCATTTTAGCGAGGTCTACAACACGTTTCGAATAGCCCCACTCATTGTCGTACCAAGATACGACTTTCGCCATATTTCCGATTACCATGGTTTGCTCGGGGTCGAAGATCGAGGAGCGTGGATCCCCTTGGAAATCGATCGATACCAACGGCTCTTCTTCGTAACCGAGGATGCCTTTGAGTGCACCTTCGCTTGCCGCTTTCATCGCTGCGTTGATCTCTTCTTTGGTTGCTTCTTTTTCGAGTTCAACGGTAAGGTCTACCATCGAAACCGTCGGGGTGGGAACGCGAACTGCATATCCGTTCAATTTGCCCTTCAGTTCGGGAAGTACGAGTGCTACGGCTTTCGCAGCGCCAGTGGTGGTCGGAATTAAGCTGAGCGCCGCTGCACGGCCGCGTCTGAGGTCTTTGTGTTTCTTATCCAATAGAACTTGGTCGGATGTATACGCGTGGATCGTCGTCATCAAACCTTTTACGATTCCGAACTCTTGCAAGAGAACTTTTGCGACCGGTGCCAAGCAGTTTGTCGTACAGGATGCGTTCGAGATGATGTGGTGATTTTCCGCATCGTATTTGTCTTCGTTTACGCCCAATACGATCGTGATGTCTTCATTTTTAGCCGGTGCGGTTACGATGACTTTCTTTGCGCCTGCCGTAATGTGCTTGGAGAGGCCTTCACGGTCTCTGAATGCACCTGTTGAATCGATGACGATGTCAACTCCCAACTCTCCCCAAGGTAGCTTTTCGGGATCTCTGCTGTCCAGTGTTTTCACTGTCTTGCCGTTGATCACAAAATTGCCTTCTCCGTCGAGTCCTACTTCTCCGTTAAATCTGCCGTACAGCGAGTCGTATTTCAAGAGATGAAGATTCGTGTTGCGATCGCCCGACGCGTTTACCGCGACGAGATCAAGATCGTAATTATCTTCAAATATAATGCGGAATACGTCTCTACCAATTCTTCCAAAACCATTGAGTGCTACTTTCAAAGCCATTAGCATACCCTCCTTCGATTCTTGCGCATAACGCGCGCCCAGGACAATTGTCCATTGCTACATATGTACCCAACTGTGCGCGCATATCACCACACAGTGGGTCATTTGTTTATTTATTATCTTGTTTTTCACAATATTTGTCAAGTAGTTTTATTCTTTTACATAGTTGACGCCGTCCGCCTTCGGACCCGCGGACGATTTCGAGAACAGGAGCACAAAGAGCGTAATCAGATACGGCAACATCGAGAGCAACTGCTCGGAAACCGGGAGCCTGCCGCCGCCCAAAAACACGACCAATCCTTGCGCCAATCCGAACACGATGCAGCCGATCACGGCGCCGTGCGGCGTCCACCGACCGAAGATCATCGCGGCGAGCGCGATAAAGCCCTGCCCCGATACGAGAGTCGGACGGAAACTCGAGATGATCGCCATCGAGAGTGCAGCACCTCCGAGTCCCGCCAAGAATCCGGAACTGAGTACGCCGATGCACTTCGTGAGCGGTACATTTACGCCAAGCGTATCGGCCGCTTTCGGGTGCTCTCCCACCGAGCGCATGCGTAAGCCTAGTTTCGTTCGGTATAGGATGAACCAGATCAGAATCGCGAATAGAAATGCGATATATACGGTTGCGTATTGGTCTATGATCATGTCGGGCAAGCTGTTTTGCGGGAATACATCGGAAAACCACTTCGGCAACTTCAGTTCCGAAGGAAGCGGGGTCGTATTGGCGGCTCCATCAAAGATCATTTTTGTAAGAAAGAGCGCAAGCCCCGGCCCGATAAAGTTGATCGCGATCCCGGAAACGACATGGTCTGCGCGAAAGCGTATGGTGGCGACCGCATGCAGCACCGCAAGAAGCATTCCGGCGAGCCCGGCCACGAAGAACCCGATCCATGCATTTCCGAAAAAGAGCGCGCCTGCTGCACCGGCAAAAGCGCCGATGGTCATCATCCCCTCGATCCCAATATTGATCACGCCCGTCGTCTCACTCAAGACGCCACTCAAGGAGCCGTAGATCAAGGGCGATGCGTACATCAAGGTGATCCCTAAAATCGTACCGAAATCATTCGCCGACATCCGCCTGCACCTCCTTCTTCTTCGGGAATTTTTCCCGGATCCAAGTGAACAAATACGGCATCGATACGAAGAATACGATCGAACCGATGATGATATTGATGATCTCAAACGGGATTCGAAGGAGCGACTGCATCGAGGTCCCACCGTATTGGAGCGCACCGAACAGGAGTCCCGCAGGGATGCAAGCCAGCGGGTTCGACGCTGCAATCAGCGCGACCGCCATCCCGTTAAAGCCGTACCCTTCCGCCCCGATCAAAAGGCTGACGCGGCCGGATACGCCGAGTGCCTGCGTCGCGCCGCCGATGCCTGCAAAAAGCCCGGCAAAAAGCATGGCGCGGATGATATTTTGCTTGACGTCGATCCCCGCGTATTCGGCCGCGTGTTTGTTTGAGCCAACCGCGCGAAGTTGAAAGCCCGTCGTCGTATGCGTCAGAATATACCAAGCAAAAAGAGACATGACGACTGCGATCGCAAAGCCCCAGTTGACTTGCGTCGAAAAGAAGTCGGACGCGCCCGGGATCCCTTGTAAAAACGCGCGACCGGCTTCGGTCTTCTTATACTCGCCCATTACCAAAATCGAAGCGGAGGGCAAAATACTTTTGCTGACCTGCACATTCGACCCGACAAATGCTTTCGTTCCCATAATAAAATTGCTGAAATAAATGGCGATCCAGTTCAACATGATCGTGGTGATGACTTCGTTAATGCCGCGATACGCCTTTAGCGCGCCCGCCAGCCCGCCCCAAAGCGCGCCGAACAATGCGCCGACCAGAATGGATACGATCGCGTGAAGTACGGGTGGAAGCATCAGAAAATACCCGGTAAGAGCTGCTCCCAACGCACCCATTACGAATTGCCCTTCCGCACCGATATTAAAAAGGCCGGTTTTCATTGCGAACGCGACAGAGATCCCCGTCAGGATGATCGGAGTCGAACGGATGATGGTCCAAGCGATATACTTCGGCTTGCTGAACACACCTTCGATCAGTTGGCCGTACGCTTGGATCGGAGAATAGCCCGCTACGAGCAATACGACCGAGCCCACGAGCATACCCAATAGGATGGCTAATAAGGTTATGAAGATTCTATTCTGCTTTTTCATATCGACCTCCCGCCATCAAATAGCCGAGTTCTTTTTCACTCGCATCGGCCGCATTCATCTCGGCTACGATCTTTCCGCCGTGGATGACCGCAATTCGATCGGATAAATCCATAACCTCATCCAGCTCGAAGGATAAAAGCAGTACCGCTTTTCCCCTCGCCCTTTGTTCCAGTAAGAAGCGATGCACATATTCGATCGCGCCGACGTCGAGTCCCCGGGTAGGTTGTGCTGCGATCAGCACCTCGGGGTCGTTCGAGATCTCCCGAGCGAGGATGACCTTTTGCTGATTTCCGCCGGAAAGAGAAGCCGCCGCTTGCGTAGTGTTCCTTGGGCGTACGTCGTATTCTTCTGCCAACACTTGCGCGTGGTCGTGGATCGCCTTGTGATTCATGCGGATTCCTTTTGAAAAGGGTGCCTTTGCAAAATCCTTCAGCACCATATTCTCTTCGACCGAAAAATTTAACACGAGCCCCCTGCGCTGCCGGTCCTCAGGTATCGTATTGATCCCTGAATCGATTACTTTTTTCGGCGTTTGATTCGTAATCTCGTGATCCAAGAGACGCACCGTACCGGAGTCGATGTGCCTCAGCCCCGTGATCGCTTCGATCAGCTCCGACTGCCCGTTTCCGTCGATCCCCGCGATCCCCAGGATTTCTCCTTTATATAAGTCCAAACTTAAGCCTTTGATCTTTGGAAGATTACGATTGTCCTTCACATGAAGATCCTTTATGGAAAGCGCCAGGTCCGCTCGTCTTTCGTCTCTCGGATTTACGACATCTTTCAATTGGCGTCCGACCATCAGATTTGCCATCTCGGCTTCGGATACGTCCGCCACGCGAAGTGTGTCGATTTTCTCACCTTTGCGGATGACGGTCACATTGTCCGCCAGCATTTTGATCTCTTTCAATTTGTGTGTGATGATGATGATCGTTTTGCCCTGCTGAGAAAGTTCTTGTACGATCGAGATCATGTCGTTGATCTCTTGTGGGGTCAGCACCGCTGTCGGTTCATCCAAAATAAGGATTTCCGCTCCTCGATACAATGCCTTCAGGATCTCGACTCTTTGTTGCATGCCGACACTGATATCGGCTACTTGTCTAATATTCCGAGGCTTTTCGTGCGCTCAAGTCCCAGCATGATGTTCTCGAGGACAGTAAATTCTTCTACCAACATAAAGTGCTGATGCACCATGCCGATGCCCGCTTTGATCGCATCGTTCGGCCCGTGAAAATTCACAGGCACGCCCTTTACCGACACCTCTCCTTCGGTTGGCAAATACAAACCATACAGGATATTCATCAGCGTCGTCTTGCCTGCGCCGTTTTCGCCCAGAAGCGCGTGAATTTCCCTTTCGTAGATTTTCAGGTCGATGGACTGATTGGCGGTAAAGTTTCCGAAACGCTTCGTTATGCCCTTAAATTCCACGATGACAGGTGTGGTTTCGTTCACTTCGAACTCCTTCCTTAAAAAGGAGGAGCTGCTCTAATCGAACGAACAGCTCCTTTTGTGCCTAAAACTAAATGTTATTGAGCAGCCTTCCAAGTTTCAAATGTGCCTTCGTTGTAAGGAACTTCGATTTCTCCCGAAATGATCTTCGGCTTCAGATCTTCCGCCTTTTTCAAAATGTCGGCCGGTACCAATTTGCTCGAGGTTTCCGCAAGATCTACTGCGCCATTGTCTTGTAAACCGTACACAACGGTTTGTCCGCCCGGGAATCCTTTATTCACGGTTTCATCGATTACATTGTAAACGCCAACGTCCACTCGTTTTACAGCCGATGTAATGACATTGTCCGGAGCCAAATAGTTTTGGTCGCGGTCTACGCCGATCGCGAATTTGTTTTGCTCTTTCGCTTCTTCAATCGCACCCGTACCTACGTCGCCCGCAGCCGAGAAGATGATATCCGCGCCGTTTCCGTACATGGTCTTCGCGATCGCTTTTCCAATCGCGGAGTCGGTAAACGAGTTCGCGTATTGGGATTGGACTTCGATTTCTTTACCGAGTTCCTTCGCGCCATACGCTACCCCTGCGCGATAGCCGTATTCAAAGCCCCAGATGACATCGCCTTCCACTCCGCCGATAAAGCCGACATTGTCAGTTTTCGTCATTTGAGCGGCGATATAGCCTACTAAGAACGAAGGTTGTTCCGCTTTAAACAATACGGAAACGACGTTCTTCAGTGCAGGATCCGCCACGGAATCGATCAGCGCGTAGTTTGTTCCGCCATTCGCGCCGGCTGCTTCGTTGATCGCATCGGTAAGCTTAAAGCCTACACCCCAAATAAGTTGGTTGCCTTGCTCGAGCATGGTGTCGAAGTTCGGAGCGTAGTCGGAGTCGGTTTGCGACTCGACATAAGCGATCTTCACGCCGAGCTCGGATTCTGCGCGTTGCATGCCTTCCCAAGCCGATTGGTTAAAGCTTTGGTCGTTTACGCCACCCTCGTCGGTAACCATCCCTACGGACAGACCTTCGGTCGGAGCCGCATCGGTACCGGTTGTGCCTTCGGTTGTTTCCCCTGCTGCTTCTGTTGCCGCTTCCGTCACAGCATCGGTAGCCGCCTCTGTTGCTCCCGTTGCAGCCGGATTACAAGCTACAAGCGCCAGCGCCAAAACGAGAAGCAGTGCAAGATATCGTTTTTTCATGTTTCTCTGAACCCCCTTTGAATTTTGTTCGTTTACATTATACCCGTTACGACCCCCGAACGCATCATCTGTCTCAAATGTAACGAATCATGGAAGTCCCGATACAACAAGACACGGGCTTGATTCCGGCTTGACGAAGCCCCGTAAACAACCTACAATAAATAGACGAATCGATTCATGAAATGGGTATATAGCAGATTGAAATGGATCGGAGTAAACAAGACAGGTAAACCATTACAAGCGTGAAGCAGAAAGGGAGGAAATTATGCCACTGGTAACCACAACCGAAATGTTCAAAAAAGCTTATGAGGGCGGCTACGCGATCGGAGCCTTCAATGTCAACAATATGGAGATCATCCAAGGGATCACGGAGGCGGCACAAGAAGTCAACGCACCGCTCATCTTGCAAGTATCCAAAGGGGCACGATCCTACGCGAACCATACTTATCTGGTGAAACTCGTAGAGGCGGCAATCGAAGTGACCGGCCTTCCCATCGCACTTCACTTGGACCACGGCGATTCCTTCGAAATCTGTAAGCAATGCATCGACGGCGGCTTTACCTCCGTTATGTTCGACGGATCGAGCCTACCTTATGAAGAGAATGTCCGCATCTCCCGACAAGTCGTGGAATACGCACATGCGCACGGCGTTGTCGTTGAAGGCGAGCTCGGAACCCTAGCCGGAGTCGAAGACGATGTGTCGGTCGACCATGCCGACGCTTCCTACACTAAACCCGAGCAAGTCCAAGACTTTGTGGAGCGCACAGGCGTAGACTCCTTAGCCATCGCGATCGGAACCAGCCACGGTGCATTTAAGTTTAAACCGGGTCAAAACCCGCAACTCCGATTCGATATTCTAGAGGATATTCAAAGCAGACTCCCGGGCTTCCCGATCGTGCTTCACGGCTCAAGCTCCGTTCCGCAAGATCTCGTCGCGAAGGTCAACAAATACGGTGGCGCAATGCCCGACGCAATCGGAATTCCGGAAGAAATGCTCCGAGAAGCGGCAAAGATGGCCGTTTGCAAGATCAATATCGATTCCGACTTACGACTCGCCATGACCGCCACCATCCGCGAATTCTTCGCACAACACCCTGCCGA
>CAZFWK010000031.1:0-14298 GCA_964522555.1 uncultured Peptoniphilaceae bacterium
ATCGACCGCTTCTTGGAGCATACGCTTTTCATTGCGCACGATGATGTCCGGCGCGCCGATATCCAAGAGTCTCTTCAAGCGGTTGTTTCGGTTGATAACACGGCGGTATAAGTCGTTTAGGTCACTCGTTGCAAAGCGCCCTCCCTCCAGTTGCACCATCGGCCGCAGATCCGGCGGGATTACGGGTACGACTTCCAGGATCATCCATTCGGGCTTGTTTTTCGACTGGCGGAAAGCTTCTACTACTTCCAACCTTCTCACGATACGGACTCGCTTTTGCCCGGTCGCTTCGATCAGATCTTCTTTTAAGGATTCCGCCTCACGATCGATATCGATCGCAACCAAAAGCTCACGGATCGCCTCCGCCCCCATCAGCGCGCGGAACGAATCGCCGAACTTTTCGCGTTGTTCGTAGTATTCGCTCTCTGTTAGCAGCTGCTTGGGGTACATGTCGGAGTCACCCGGGTCGATCACGAGGTAATTGGCAAAATACAATACCTTTTCAAGGGACCGGGGGCTCATGTCGAGCAGCAGACCCATTCTGGATGGAATCCCTTTAAAATACCAGATATGAGAAACCGGAGCGGCCAGTTCGATATGGCCGATCCTCTCTCTTCTGACTTTCGCTTTGGTTACTTCGACGCCGCATTTTTCGCACACGACGCCTTTATAGCGGATTCTCTTGTACTTTCCGCAGGAGCATTCCCAGTCTTTCGTCGGTCCAAAGATCTTTTCGCAGAACAATCCTTCTTTTTCCGGCTTCAGGGTGCGGTAGTTGATCGTCTCCGGTTTTTTTACTTCTCCCCTCGACCATTGTCTGATCTTCTCGGGGGAGGCCAATCCGATTCGGATGGAGTCAAAATTGTTTAATTCGTGCAAAGAGTTCTCCTTTCCTATAGGTACTCGTCGCTCGTATCAAAGGGGTCGTCGAGATCGTCCGCATCTTGTTCATCTTCGATATCTCGGATGATGAAGTCCGACTTCTCGTCGATGTCGTTGACGATGATTTGATCCTTGTCCAAGCTGTTTTCAACCTCGTTGAAATCGAGCATTTCGTCGTCCGATTCCCTAAATTCGATCTCTTCGTCGTCTTCCGTCAGAAGCTTGATGTCGAGAGCCAAAGACTGCAATTCCTTGATCAATACCTTGAAGGACTCGGGGATTCCGGGCTCCGGAATATTCTCGCCCTTCACGATGGATTCGTACGATTTTACCCGACCCACGATGTCATCCGACTTGACCGTCAGCATTTCTTGCAACATATGGGAGGCGCCGTACGCTTCGAGCGCCCAAACTTCCATCTCTCCGAAACGCTGTCCGCCGAATTGCGCTTTACCGCCCAACGGCTGCTGGGTAACCAGCGAGTACGGCCCGATCGACCTGGCATGGATTTTCTCGTCAACCAAGTGGTGCAGTTTCAACATATACATGTATCCGACCGTTACGTCATTGTCGAAAGGAGCACCCGTTCGACCGTCTCTGAGCCTTACCTTACCCGAGGACGGATAACCCGCGAGTTCCAAAGTCTCGATGATGTCGTGGTCGGAAGCCCCGTCAAATACCGGTGTGGCCACATGCCAATTCAGCTTCTTCGCCGCCATCCCCAAGTGCACTTCCAAAACCTGTCCGAGGTTCATACGGGACGGTACGCCCAGCGGATTCAGTACGATCTCGACCGCCCTGCCATCCGGTAAGAACGGCATATCTTCTTCGGGAAGAATTCGCGATACGACGCCCTTATTTCCATGGCGTCCGCACAGTTTGTCTCCCACATTGATCTTTCTTTTGGTCGCTACATAGACGCGCACGACTTCGTTTACACCCGGCGAGAGTTCGTCGCCATTGTCTCTCGAGTAGCGCTTGACGTCGACCACAATTCCGGTCTCGCCATGCGGTACGCGAAGCGAAGTATCGCGCACTTCACGTGCTTTTTCACCGAAAATCGCGCGAAGCAGTCTTTCTTCGGCGGAAAGTTCCGTCTCGCCTTTCGGCGTGACTTTCCCGACCAAAATATCGCCCGCCTTCACTTCGGCCCCCACCATGATCACCCCGTGTTCGTCGAGGTGTTTTCTCATGTCGTCCGAAATATTCGGGATATCTCTCGTAATCTCTTCCGGACCGAGTTTTGTATCTCTGGCTTCGCTTTCATGCTCTTCGATATGCACGGAGGTCAGTGCATCTTCTGCGACGATCCGCTCATTGATCAGGATCGCGTCCTCGTAGTTGTACCCCTCCCAAGTCATAAAGGCGACCAGGATATTTTTCCCGAGTGCGATCTCGCCCATATCGGTCGAAGGACCGTCTGCGATGACATCGCCCTCTTGAATGACCTCACCCGCACGCACGATCGCGCGTTGGTTGATCGTCGTCCCCTGGTTGGAACGTTTGAATTTCAATAATTTATATTCGTCAATCTGATTGTCGTCCGTACGACGAACGGTAATTTTCTCCGAGCTTACTTGGATGACCGTGCCGCTGTGTTGCGCGATCACGGCGACGCCGCTGTCTTTTGCCGCTTTATACTCGATCCCGGTACCGATGATCGGTGCCTCGCATTTCAAAAGCGGAACGGCTTGACGCTGCATGTTCGAACCCATGAGAGCACGAGTGGCGTCGTCATTCTCCAAGAACGGGATCATCGCCGTACCCACCGCGACGATTTGCTGCGGGGAAACGTCCATATAGTCGATCAAAGCCACCGGATAGATGTCGTTTTCTCCGTTGATCCCTCGACCGGACACAGCTTCATTGATGAATCGGCCCTCCGAATCGAGCGGTTCGTTCGCTTGCGCTACGACGAAACGGTCTTCCACATCCGCTGTCAAATACTCGATCTGATTGGTAACCCTTTGGTTTTCCTTGTCCATCACGCGAAACGGCGTTTCGATAAAGCCGTATTCGTTGATTCGGGAATAAGTCGTCATGGACGTGATCAGACCGATGTTCGGGCCTTCCGGCGTTTCAATCGGACAAATTCTGCCATAGTGCGAATGGTGCACGTCGCGCACTTCGTACCCTGCGCGATCTCTTGAAAGACCGCCCGGTCCGAGCGCCGACATTCTTCTCTTATGCGTCAACTCCGACAACGGATTCGTCTGGTCCATAAACTGCGAAAGCTGCGAAGAACCGAAGAACTCTTTGATCGCAGCCGACACCGGCCGGATATTGATCAGCGAGGTCGGTTGTGCTTGCGACGGGTCTTGCGTCGACATTCTCTCTTTGACAACTCTTTCCATACGGCTCATCCCGATACGGAATTGGTTTTGCAACAATTCTCCTACCGAACGCACGCGACGATTGCCCAAGTGGTCGATATCGTCCGTGTGGCCGAGTCCGAAGAACAAGTTGAACTGGTAACTTACCGTCGCCAAAATGTCTTCCGGGGTGATATTTTTCGGAGAAAGTTCTTTTATATTCTTTCGTACTTCTCTTTCGAGCTTTTCCGCATCGCCGTCCGCCTCTTCGATCAGTTCGCGCATTTTGGTAAAGCAAACTTTTTCGCTCAAGCCCAAAGCGCGTCCGTCAAAGGGAAGGTCGAAAGCTTCCAAACGTACGAAGCGGTTCCCTACGACATTTACGCGGTCTTCGCCTACTTGTACTGTTATATAGAGAACCCCCGCATCTTCGATCGCCTGTGCGGTTTCTCTCGAGATCGTGTCGCCTGCGGTGCAGAAAAACTCTCCGGTATAGGGGTCCACAATATCCTCCGCACTAATTTGTCCGGTGATACGCGTTGCCAAGGAAAGCTTCTTATTAAATTTATAGCGCCCGACCTTCGCGAGATCGTAGCGTTTGGGGTCCAGAAGAAGATTCTCGATCAGGGGTCTGGCACTTTCGAGCGCTGCTGGGTCCCCCGGTTTAAGCTTCTTGTAGATCTCGATGATCGCTTCTTCTTCCGTATGGGAGATTTCTTTTTCTAAAGTCGCATTCAGGTATTTGGAGTCCCCTAAGACTTCTCTCATCTTTTCGTTGGTATCGAGCCCGGGAATAATCGCGCGCACGAGCGTCGTCGCGGGTAATTTTCTGGTTCGGTCCAATCGAACGTATACGATGTCGTTGGCATCGGAATCGTACTCGATCCACGCGCCGCGGTTTGGAATGATGGTAGCGGAAAAAAGCCGGTTCCCCGACTTGTCGATTTCATCGTGATAATAAGCCCCCGGGCTTCTTACCAACTGATTGACGATGACGCGCTCCGCTCCGTTTATAATGAACGTTCCCTTTTCCGTCATCAGCGGAAAGTCGCCCATAAAAACTTCCTGTTCCTTGATCTCGCCTGTCGCTTCGATATGAAGTCGGGCTCTAATCTTTAGCGGAGTTGCATAGTTTCCGTCTCTCTCTTTAGCTTCTTGCTCCGTGTACTTCGGTTTGTCTTCCAAATGATAGTCTACGATCTCAAGCTGCATCGAGTTGGAATAATCCTGAATCGGCGAAATATCATCAAATACGTCTCGCAGACCCTCTTTGATGAACCACTCATACGATTTTGTCTGAACGGCAATTAAATCCGGAAGCCCTAACACCTCCGGAATTCTCGAAAAGCTCTTTCGTAGTCGTTTGCCAAAATAAACGTCATGCACCATTACACACCACTCCCTCGCACTCGAACAATAATAACCCTCTTCTCATTTTTATCAATCTGTGGTAAAATGTGCTTAAGAAAAAATACGCGCATCATCCCAGAGTAAAGTTTCATACAGGTAAATATATCAAATAACACGCACTTCGTCAAGGAAATGCGTGTTTTATTATGATTTCGTTCACTATACCCGTTTTCAGTAAGCAAAAGCCCCGCACTTGCTATTTTATTACAAGTGCGGGGCTTTGTGTTTGTTTTTATTCAGTATATAAATGACAAGCCGCCAAATGGCCCGCTTGGACTTCTCGAAGAGCCGGCGTCACCTCGCGGCAAATCTCCATCACATGCCGACACCTTCCGTGGAATCGGCAACCTTCCGGCGGGTTGATCGGACTGGGAACATCCCCTTCGATGAAGATCCGCTCTCTTCTTAACCCGTATTTCGGAATGGGAATCGCAGACAGCAACGCTTGCGTGTACGGATGAAGCGGTGTTTCAAAAATCTTTCGGTAGTCTGTAAGCTCCACGATTTTTCCGAGATACATGACCGCGATGCGGTCCGAAATATGCTTTACCACGCTCAGATTGTGCGAAATAAATAAGTAGGTTAAGTCCATTTCCCTTTGCAGTCGATCCATCAAATTCAGAATTTGCGCCTGGATACTGACATCCAAAGCCGAAACCGGCTCATCTAATACAATAAACTGGGGTTGTAAGATCAACGCGCGTGCGATCCCGATACGCTGGCGTCTGCCTCCATCCAATTCGTGTGGAAACGACCCTGCCAATCGTCTTTCGAGACCCACCGTTTCCATCATATGATAGACTCTGTCTTCCATCTCTTTTCCGTCTTTCGCCAGTCGATTCACCCGAAGCGGGTCGGCAACCAAATCAAATGTATTCATTCTCGGATTGAGAGACGAGTAGGGGTCCTGAAACACGATTTGCATCTTTTGTCGCATGGCCTGCATTTGCGCTTTCGAGTGGTACTCAAGTACATTTTCTCCATTTAGAAGCACTTCGCCAGCAGAGGGTTCGTGCAGACGTAAAATAGCGCGACCTGCCGTAGATTTTCCGCAACCGGACTCTCCAACCAAACCAAGTGTCGTACCGGATTGAATGTCGAAGCTGATGTCATCCACTGCATGAAGCGGACCGCTCTTTGTCGCAAAATACTTCTTCAAATTCCGCACCGACAGGAGCGCTTCTTTATTATTATCCGATCTCATTACAGGCTCTCCTCTCGATCTTCTCCAAATAAGTGGCAAGAGACAAAATGCCCTGGCCTCACTTCCGTTTCATCCGGAAACTCCGTTTTGCAAATTTCCATACAATGCTCGCATCGTGGGTGAAAACGACACCCGGCCGGTAGATTCGACGGATCCGGCGGTGTTCCCTTAATAACATGCAGTGTCTCGAGATCCTCATCCAAACTCGGAATCGAATGGAACAGCCCAATCGTATACGGATGGCAAGGTTCTTCATAGAGGCTTTCGACGGAAGCATGTTCGATAATTGTTCCGGCGTAGATGACGGACACCTTGTCACAGATCTCTGCCACAACCCCCAGGTCATGCGTGATCAAGATCATAGAAGTGCTGTATTGTTGCTTCAGATTTTTCATGAGTTCCAGCACTTGCGCCTGGATCGTCACATCCAAGGCTGTAGTCGGCTCGTCCGCTATGATAAGCTCCGGATTACAAGCTAGGGCCATCGCGATGACGACGCGCTGCTTCATACCACCGCTGAACTGATGTGGATAGTCGTTAACTCGCTCTTTCCTGATCCCGACGAGCTCGAGCATTTCCGCTGTCTTCTCGTCCAATTGCTCTTTTGTCAACTTCTCGTGCAGTTCGATCACTTCTTTAATCTGGTCTCCGACCGTAAGGATCGGGTTTAAACTGGTCATCGGGTCTTGGAAGATCATCGAAATCCGATTACCCCTGATATGAAACATGTCTTTTTCTTTAACCTTCATCAGATCGACATCATGTAGAAAGATCTCGCCGGAAGTGATACGCCCGGGTGGAGTTTGAATTAGCTTCATCACAGAGAGTGCAGTCGTCGTTTTTCCCGCACCGGTCTCCCCTACAAAGCCGTGCGTCTCACCCTTTCCGACTCGTAAGTTCAAATGATTCACCGCCTTCACTAGACCTGAATCCGTTTTGTATCGTACTGACAAATCTTTTATCTCTAACAATTCGCTCATGCGGCCCTCCTAATGCTTCAATTTCGGATCCAATGCATCGCGCAGTCCGTCACCTAGTACATTTAAAGCGAAAATGGTAACCACGATGGCAAGCCCCGGGTAAATCGTCATGTGTACGTGGTCACGGATATATGATCGTCCCGCCGAGAGCATAGCACCCCATTCGGGCGTGGGCGGTTCCAAACCTAATCCGATAAAGCTTAACCCCGCCGCGTTGATTATGGCATACGCGACTCCCAAAGTAGCTTGTACAATGATCGGCGCCAAGCAGTTCGGGATCACGTGCTTAAAGATAATCCGAGCGTGAGAGGATCCGTTTGCTCTCGCCGCTTCGATAAACTCCATATCTCGAATGGACAATACGGACGAGCGAACAATCCTCGCGTACCCGGGAACGCTGCCACACCGACCGCGATCATGAGATTTGAGAGACCCGGCCCTAATGCAGCCAGGATGGCGATCGCCAGCAAAATATCCGGGATCGATTGCAATATGTCGATAAATCGCATTAGAATATTGTCGATCCTGCCTCCGAAATAGCCCGTAATGGCGCCAATTGCGACGCCTAACACCAGTGCGATCCCGACGGAAATAAACCCGACCTTCAGTGAGATTCTCGAGCCGTACACTACGCGGCTGAATATATCACGGCCCAGGTCGTCGGTACCGAATAAGTGTTCACTGCTGGGTTTCGCAAATTGATTTGCTAGATCTTGCTCTGCGAATCCGTATGGGGCGATCTGATCTGCAAAAATCGCAACGATGATTAAAAGAAGAATGACGGTAAGTCCTACCATCGACAACTTATTTCGACGCATTCGGATCCACATATCGTTCAAACTTCTGAAGCGACCTCTTTTTACGGGTTGTTGAATTGTATTTTCCATAACGAACCCCCTACACATACTTCGTTTTGATTCTGGGATCGACGAATGTGTACAACAAATCGACGATGAGATTCACCAAACTAAAGGTGACGGCTACAAACAACACGCAGCCCAAGACCATCGGTGCGTCGCGCATCTTGATCGAATCTACCATGAGCCTTCCAATTCCCGGGATCGAAAAGATTACCTCAGTCATCAGCGCGCCACCCATCAGCTGGCCAAACTGTATCCCGATAATCGTAATAATTGGAATTAGGGCATTCCCTAAAGCGTGCCGCCATACCACGACGCGCTCTCTTTGCCCCTTCGCTCTCGCCGTGCGAATATAATCTTTGCGAATTACTTCCAGCATAGAAGACCGTGTCATCCTCGTGATAACCGAAACGGATTGCGACCCTAGCGCGATTGCAGGCAGAATCATTTGTGCGGGCGTAGAAAAGCCCGACGAGGGCAGCCAGCCCAAATAAACTGAAAAGAACATAATCAACAATAATCCCAACCAGAATACCGGCATCGAAATCCCAATTAGAGCGAGTACCATCGCGATATTGTCGAAAATTGAATACTGCTTAATGGCAGAAATGATCCCGTTCGGAATACCCAAGAGTACGGCGAACGTAATCGCCAACACCGCCAATCGAAAAGTCGAACCGGCGCGTGCGAAGATCTCCTGCGTAACAGAGGCTTTTGTGATATAGGATTGTCCGAGGTCGCCTTTTGTAACAATTTTTGAAACATATCTCGCGTACTGGACTAAGAAACCGTCATTGAGTCCCATCTCTTCTCTCATAGCCGCCACTGCTTCCTCGGAAGCGGATGGCCCTAATGCGTTTCTCGCCGGATCTCCCGGTGTGATATACAAAAGTGCAAATACGATAAAACTCACCCCCAGCATTACCGGGATCAAATACAGCACTCTTTTTACAATGTACTTTGCCATGATTTCCCATCCTTCCAAAAAAAGAGGAAGGCGAGCCTCCCTCTCCCGTTTGAAATCTTATTCTCCTATAGAGACCTTAGAAAGTTGGTACCAGCCAAATGGCGAAATCACCACTCCGCTCACGGTTTTGTTCGTTCCGACTAGCAGTTCACCGTTGTACTGCGGTACCCACGCGGTTATCTCGATCACTCGCTCCTGAGCCTTCTTGTACATTTCCGCGCGCTCTTCCCCATTCGGTGTAAGCCTTGCCGTTTCAAGCAGCTTATCCAGTTCCGGGTCGTTCAGATACACATAGTTCCCGCCGGCACCGGCTGCAGATGAATGGAAGCAAGGGAACATAAACGTATCCGGATCCGGTGAATCCGCGATCCACGCGATCTCAAACATAATAGGGTTCCAGCATCTTCATCTCGACCGTGTAATCGTCGATCACTTTAAAGCCGCTCGGGTCGATAGTATTAAAGAGATGGGTCACATTCGGTGCTTCAATCGCGCGCTTGAGACTAAAAACGACGTCAGAAGCTTTTAACTCTTCTCCGTTATGAAATTTTACACCTTGCTTCAGTTTAAAAACGTAAGTCATATCGTCAGGTTGTTCAATGGTTTCCGCCAATAAGGGGGTCGCGTTCCCCTCTTCATCCAACTTAACTAAACCTTCGTAGAGTTGGACCATAACGTTACTCGACTGATTGTCGTTTGTCGCTACCGGATCCAACGCAATCGCATCTCCGGACATGGCAACTGTCAATGTCTCTCCTGCCGCAGCTTCATTTCCGCCGCATCCCGCGATCGACGCCATCAAAAGCGCGACAATCATCACCAAACTCATCTTTTTTCTCATACTCTGCCTCCGTTTTTTTATCAACGAATCACGAACCATCGAATCCGCTTTGAAGCCCGCAAGAATCGTACGCGATCGTTGACAATATGATTTAGCATGTTAAATAATTAAAAATCGTTTCTTTTTACAATTGACTACACCTTGTTGTTTTGTCTTTATCATTCTACCAGCACGCGTTGTAGTGTCTCTTGTAAAGATCCCCTCGATTCAAATATCGCTTCATATTCTTTTTGAAACCGTTTATCTGTTTCGGGACGATTTTCCGTTTATTAACATACCTTTAACGAAAATATACCAAATAAAACGCATCCCGTCAAGGAAATGCGTTTTATTGTTTTTGTGTTAGCGTGCTAACGTTTTGTTTTCTTTTGGCATCTGTGTTTGACACAATTATTCAGTAGGCGGGTTGTACAGATATAAAGTCTTCCCATCCGGTGCGGTCATCACATCGGCCCAATCTGCGGGGGCTGAAACGATGCGCGGATCTCCATCCGAGATGAACCGTTCTTCCGGGTTGTTGTCGAAATAATCCATCCAATCGTACATGCCGACTCCATCTACATTCGTTTCGCTTGCGCGCACGCGGTGGATTGTGTAGGGGTCAAACGAACTGTGGAACGGCGAGTACCACGGGTCCCAGCCGACATCGAGCACGGCTACATTTTCGTAAGCTTTCCCTTCGTACTCCCCGCTCTTTAAATAGTGGGTAAGCGAGCTGTCTTGCGGTCGGCTGCCGAATGGCAATGCCAAGGTGTTTACTTGATAGCCGTCTGGCGCAACGGAGGTTAAATAGTTCGCTTGCCATCCGATCGATTCTTGTAGATCCGCACCGTCGAGATGTGTGTAGTCCTCGTGGCCGTAGCTGTGGTTTCCGATGTCCATCCCGTTGTCGATCAAGTATTGGACTTTTTCCTTTTCTTCTCCGTCGACGCGGAAGGGAACCGGTCCGTTTACAAAAAATGTCGCATGCGGTTTAAAGTCCGGGTGATCCGATGCAAAGTCCATCAGGATTCCGACTGCGCAATTCGGGTCGATCGATCCGTCAGCCAAATACCGGAAGTTATTTTCTCTCGCATCATCGAATGTAATCACATAGGGTGTAAGCCCCGCCGGCGTGTCGATCTTCCCCGCTACATAATCCGTAAGTTTGATTGGGCGATATCCTTTTTCATAGAGCGTTTTAAGATCTCGGCGAAAATTTTCGGGTGTTCGCACCCATTCTTCCTCTTCGTCACCGATATTATGATACATAAGCACCATGATCTTCCCACCCTCGTTGGGTTTTTTAGAAAGGTCGATGGACTGCGGGTCGGGGTTTCCTTCGGTTGAAAGAGCTTCTTCTTTCTTTCCTGCCGCTTCCCCCGTTTCGTTCGAATCTTGTTTTTCCGTAGTCTCGGTAAGTGGTGCGTATTTTGATGGTTCGCTTCCTGATTCGGTCGTCCCCGATGCCGCTTCGGAAGATCCGCCCGTAAAGGGATTTGGCCGGCCGCAAGCGGTTATTAGAAGCAGTACCGTAACGATGAGTGCAATCTTCTTCATGCAAACTCCTTTCAAATTCTTCAATTTAAGTATAGCGCACCGGTATGCACGATGCAAAGCACAAATGCCAATTGTAGTAATATTGAAAGAAATTGGGTATAGGACGCTTATCAAATGGTAAGGAGGAACTATGGAAAACCTAGTACTGTATCACAAAGAAGCATGTCCGTTTTGCAAACGAGTCACCCGTTTTCTGGAAAGAGAAGGGATCGAAATCCCGATGAAGGATATTAAGAAAGATCCGGGCGCGCAAGAAGAGCTCTTGGAACTCGGCGGAATCGACCAAGTGCCGATGCTCTTAATTGACGGCAAGCCCCTATACGAGTCGAGCGATATCATCAAATACTTTCAAGATCGCGCATAATCTAAAAGAGCCTGAAACGGCTCTTTTTTCATGGGAGCGTTCGAGCTTCTATCCCTCCGGAAAAGCAAATCGGGCATAAAAAAACCGACCCGAAGGTCGGTGTGGAGCCCTTGACCGGAATTGAACCGGTGACTTCTTACTTACCAAGCAAGTACTCTACCATCTGAGTTACAAGGGCGCGCTCACATTATGATAAGGGAAAGCCGCCCAAAAGTCAACTGAATTATACAAAATCTTTCGATATCTGGGAATTGCCAAAGTAACTGCACTGTAATCTGTGAAACTCGAGGATCTTGCGTTGCAATGTCAAATTTGAATTTTTCAGCATTTCATATTTCTGCATTTAAATCAAGTAAGTAATTTTATTCTTCATCTTTATCTCGAAATTACCTCTCCATTGTCCATGGTGATCACTTCGTCCACAATATCCGTGTCCTCTAATGGATTTCCATGCGAAGCAATGATAATACATTTACCTTCTTCCTTAAGTGCTTCCAATAAAGAAATTACATGACGCAAGCTTGCGTCATCTAGTGCATTAAATGGCTCATCTAGAAGCAAAACCTCTGGATTTTCCATCACAGCTTGCGCGAGAGCTAGGCGTTGTTTCATGCCCAGAGAGAATGTGCTTACTTTTTGCTTTCGGTGATCAAATAAGTTGAACCGTTTCAGTTCTCGTTCGATTTCTTGCTTACCAATGATCTTTTTAATCGATGCCAAAAAAGAGAGGTTAAACTCCGCCGTTTCAGACTCCAAAAAAGTCGGATTCTCAATAATTACTCCGAAGCTGGGGTCATTCGCTTTATATTCTACCTTACCCGCTGAGGGTCGAATCAAGCCACATAGTAAACGCAGTAGCATCGTCTTCCCACAGCCATTGTGCCCTTTTAGTACATAGCATTTTCCACTTTCAAAGTGAAGATTGATGTCTCGTAATACGACTTTTCCCTTAATATTCTTTTCTGCATTTGTTACTTTAATCATATTTTGCCACCCCCATAACTTCATAATATTTAAGCATTCGCACATTCAACCACAGCAAAAATACAAATCCAACTGCATGTGGCAACACATTCCCTATCCCTCTTGCATAGAAAACAGGTAATGGCCAGTTAGGAACCATATACGCTAGATATTGCATGGCTCCGAATGCAAAAGGCAAAGTGATAAGAACGTTCTTATATTCTACTCCTGCCCATACCAAACATGAGAATAACGAACCCCAGAAAATCCATGTTAGAACTACTGAAAAGAGCATGGCAGTTAAGTCATTCACTACAAAAAGTTCAGCAACTACGAGAATAGTAAAAGTAACTGTGCATAAAAGAGCCAGGTATAATGCCGCTTTCAGAGAAAGCCAAATGAACTGAATACGATTCCTTGCGCCGCGAGTAAAAAGATATGGAGCCAACATCTGTATTTCGACAATTTTTTTCCCTATTGTCCATAATCCGAAGGTGAACCATGCTAGTAAAACGAGAAAATAAAAGAGCCTAAATCCACCGATATCCATTGGGTCGAAAAAGTGTTGTAGCCCTTTCGAGCCACTACCTGAAAACAATATCAATAATGTCACGCCATGGAAAAGTAGGAATCCTCTCATTTCAACACGTGCTCCTTATGCTGAAATTTATAAATCAAGAACACGGCTATAGCACCAATAAACACTTCAAATGCCATAAAAGCTCCCATTTGCAGGTTATGCGTCGGCTTAAAGATGCCAAACACATAAAAATCTATGAGTACATAGATAATGACCAAGAACCACTGGACAAGTAAGAAGCTAATCATTGAAACAACTTCTTTAGCAGTAATGAAATACAATGCCCAGTACGATAAAAAGCTCGCGATATAATAGATGACGAGGCGCGACATGCTCATTACTAGATAGGAGATGTCTCCAAATCTTAAGCCGTATGCAAAGGAAAGCCCGACAATGATCCCATAGAATAAAGCGGCTAATACACTACCTTCGAGTATGCTTCGTCGTATCACATAAGCAGGTAGCTGATTTGCAAAGCGAACCCTGTACTCCGGACGCAGTACAGGAATTCTCCTCACAAATAGAAACAAAAATAAGAATATTGCCATAAAAAAGAGCATATATTGGATCTGATCGTAATTCGCATATACTAATCGACTCACCGTACCGTCACCGGTCTCCAAAATTCCCTCATATACTAGAAAGTAGTATTGAAGAAGCGCGAAGAGCATGAACAATACAGCGGTTTTAACTCGAATTTTCATGGCAGATAATTATCCGAATAGTGTTTCACATTGATCACTCGGAGAGAAAAAGCAAGCAGGAAAAGAAATACAAAAACACTTCCTAATTCGAGAAGCATCTTTCCTTCTTCTCCAAACGTGAGAAGCCACTTAATAAATACAGAAATATAGGTTGGCGCGAAGGATAACCCAGCACTAAAGTAAGGGTTGACTTTTGCGATGGTTCCTGTAATAACCGTAGGCACAAAACCAAATACCACTAGTGGCACCGCCAGCATCACATATGGGTTTTTAATAAATGTAGCCAATTGGATTGAAACACTATTTACCAAAATAAAATACACACTCATGAGAACAATTTGTGCGAGCGCGATTACGAAGCCCCACCCCATCGACATTTCCCTACGAATGAGTTCGAACGACCCGAATTGAAACCCTGACAAAATAAAGTGCAAACAAAATACGGAAAAATAGGAAACCGCCACCAAACAAACTATGTATATGGATTGAGCGACCCATACTTCCTTAGAGTATTTACGATACATTGTTCTTGTCATGTAGAAATTACCAAAGCCGGATCGGGCATCTGCTAAATACTGTGGAGATAAAAACACCCCAATAAATCCCAAAAATCCAAATACAAATAAGTCGTGTAGCGGTGACTCATAAATATAACGAAAATAGTTGTATAATGCCCTCCAGTTTGTTGCGTA
>CAZFWK010000032.1:0-14043 GCA_964522555.1 uncultured Peptoniphilaceae bacterium
CATAGGGCAGTTGTTTTTCTGCGATGCGTTCTACCGGTGTCGCTTGTTTTTGGCTTTTCATCGCTTTATACTCAGTCATCGTGTACAGATTCACGCGCTCGGGAGGTTCGGGTTGTTTCTTTTCAATCAAAAGATTCAAATCCGATTCCTCGTTTAACGCTTTTCGAATGATATCTTTGACCGGTAAAAAGATCGTATCCTCAACCCATTGCACCTTCTGTTTTGTCGGATGAATATTTACATCGATTGCACCGGGATCTACCTCAACCCATATGAAAAAGATCGGGTACCTGCCATGCGGGATTCGCGCCGAGTACTCCTGTTCGATGATTTGAGTAAGCATCGGTTCGGATACTACGCGTTGGTTGACAAAAGTATATTGCATACCTCGATTCCCTCGATACAGGGATGTTTTGCCGATCCATCCGCGGATTTGTAGCTTCTCATACCGGAAGTTTACTGCCATGAGTTTCTCCGATACATCCGGCCCGAATAGTTCCGCGATTGCACTCTGTGCGGACGTACCCGAAGTGCGAAGAATGATTTTCTCATCTTTTAAATATTTGAAGGAGACCTCCGGATTGGCCACGGCAAATCGGTAAATCAGGTCCGTAACTCGATTCGATTCAGCTAAAGCGGATTTTAAGAAGCCGGCCCGAACCGGGATCTTCCCGAAAAGATCCTCCACGATCATCGTCGTTCCGGTATTATGTGCGATACTCTGTCGTAAGGGTTCGTCCGGATCCGAAAATTTCACAAAGTGTCCGACTGCGTCCGCTTCTCTTTTGCTCAGAACGGTGACGGATGACACCGCGCGAATGCTCGCAAGCGCTTCTCCCCGAAAGCCCATCGTGTCGATCGAGAAGAGGTCCTCGTAGGATTCCACTTTGCTCGTGGCATGACGCATGAAGGCTAAGTCCAACTCCTCTGCAGGAATTCCGACCCCGTTGTCCGAAACGCGGATTAGGCTCTTCCCCCCGTTTTTCGTTTCGATCGTGATGGAGGTGGCATTCGCATCGAGCGCATTTTCTACCAATTCTTTCACCACGGAAGCGGGGTTTTCAATCACTTCACCCGCGGCAATTTTTAAGATGGTTTCTTCGTCCAATAAATGTATGCTCAAAATATTTCTCCTAGTTCCGATGCCGAGGTTCTCAGTCTTTCGAGCATCATGAGGGCTTCCATCGGGGTGGTCGACTCTACGTCTATGCTTCGAATCGAGGATACAAACTGCTTTAACTCAATTTCGTGCAGATTCATTTGATACTCCTCTTCTCCCGCGAGGTCGGAAGACACGGTGATATCTTTTCGATGGCGTTCGAGCTCCTGTAGTACTTGAGCGGCTCGTGCGATAATCGTGGCAGGAAAACCCGCCATTTTGGCAACTTCAATCCCGTAACTTCGATCGGTCTGCCCCGGCATAATCTTTCGTAAAAATACGATTTGCGTAAGTTCCTCTCGTACCGCAATGGTCATATTTCGGATGTCGTCATAATGATCGGAAAGAGCTGTAAGTTCATGATAATGCGTTGCAAATAAAGTCTTTACCTTCAGTTCGCTTGCGATGTGCTCGATGATCGCCCACGCGATACTCATCCCGTCAAAAGTGCTGGTACCTCGCCCGATTTCATCCAGGATCAGCAAGCTGTTCTTTGTCGCATGCGTCAGGATGTATGACATTTCCTTCATTTCGACCATAAAGGTAGAATCGCCTGCCGTAAGGTGGTCTGAAGCGCCGATTCTCGTGAAGATTTGGTCAACCATTCCGATGGAGGCGGACTTCGCAGGGACGAACGAGCCGATTTGCGCCATGAGTACGATCAGCGCAACCTGTCTCATATAGGTGGACTTACCCGCCATATTGGGACCGGTGATCACCTGAATGACATTACCTTTACGCCCTAAATCCGTATCATTATGAACATAGGACCCTTCCGGTAAAGAACGTTCGACGACCGGATGCCTGCCTTCTTCGATCCGCAGCTGGCGGTCTTTACGAAACTCCGGCCTGATATAGTCGTACGAGACAGCGGCGTGGGCAAAGGAATAAAAGACATCGAGAGTTGCCAAGAGCGAAGAGGTCAACTGAATTCTCTGCGCTTGATCCAAAATATAGGTGCGAATCTCTTGAAAAAGAGAGTATTCCAGCTCTTTCGTCTCCTCGCTGCTGTCTTGAATCATGCGTTGGATCTGCATTAGCTCGCTTGTCGAATAACGCTCTGAATTGGTGAGGGTTTGAATGCGTTCGTACGAATCGGGAACCTTTTCGATGTGCGACTTCGTGACATCCAGAAAGTATCCTTTATTCTTGTGGTACACGATTTTCAGATTCTTGATACCGGTCGACTCTCTTTGCTCTGCCTCATACGCAATCAATAAATCTTGACCTTTTAGACTCGTATCGCGCAGTGCATCCAGTTCTTCATTGTATCCGATCCGTATGATGCCGCCATCCGTAATCAAGATGGGAGGATCTTCCGCTATCGAAGACTCGATCAGCTCGCGGATATCGTCTAACGGATCGGTTTTATTCGCGTAGAGCTGCAACGCATCGACCTGCAAGGAGGCAAGATACGCCTTGAGCTTTTCCACATTTGCAAGGGACGATGCAAGCGCCAGTAAATCCCGCGCATTGGCGCGTTGATAGGAGAGCTTTGCCAATAGTCGATCTAAGTCGTGCACGCCGTCTAGCAATGATCCGATGCGCAAACGAATTTCGGCATGGTCCACCATCGATGCGACCGTGTCTAAGCGCCTTTGGATTTCCGGCTCGGAACGCAAAGGGCGCTCCAGAAATTGGTGAAGTTTCCTCGTCCCCATCGCGGTTCTCGTATGGTGCAAAACGGAGAAAAGCGTATTTTTCGCATCCAGAGTTCGCTGATTTTTTTGGATATCTAAGTGGGCTCTCGTATTTTGATCGATTCGCATCCATACATCGAGTTCATACCAATTGAGATTCCGAAGATGCTTTAGCGGACTTTTCTCGAATTGGTAAATATAGCGAAGAAGCGCATGAAGCGTTTGTAACGAGATCGGATGCTCAAATACGGCGTGATTCTTCTCGAGGTCTCGGATTTGCGCTTGAATATAGCGAACTTGCTCCGCGTGATCATACGAATACGCGTCGTATACGGAAATCATGCAATTGTATCGTTCCGTCATTTCTTGAATGAATTCGGTTTTCGTGTAAAGACTGTCTGAGACGAGTAGTTCGGCCGGTTGCCACCTCGCGATTTCGTCCAATAGCAGCGGATACACTTCCGATGTCGGGTCGTTATACTGCATCGAAGAGAGCTCGCCGGTTTGAATGTCGACTGCAGAGCAGGAAAAGCCCGTCGCGTGAAGTTGTACGCACAGAAGGTGATTGTTATCGTCCTTGGATGCTTGCGCATCGATGACGGTTCCGGGTGTAATGACGCGAACCACATCGCGCTTTACGATTCCCTTCGCGACTTTTGGGTCTTCTAATTGCTCGCAGATGGCGACCTTATAGCCTTTCGCAACCAGTTTCGCAATATAGGGATCACTTGAATGGTGCGGAACGCCGCACATCGGCGCGCGTTCCCCCTCCCCCATCTCTCTCTGTGTCAACGCAATCTCCAGCTCCTTGGCGGCGATCTTCGCGTCTTCAAAAAACATTTCATAAAAATCACCGAGTCGAAATAATAGGATGGCATCCGCATGCCTTGCCTTGATCTCGGTGTATTGCTCCATCATCGGAGTCATTGAGTAACCCTTTCGCCTTCCAAAGTGAACGAGGTAACCGAGGTGATCTTCACCTGCTGAAGCGTTCCGATTAGTGAAGCATCGCCTCGAAAGTGCACGAGATGATGGGTTCTTGTCCGTCCGGTGAGCACATCTCCTTGGTTTTTACTAACGGTATCGACCAAGACCTCTACGACTTTCCCAATTTTCTCTTGGTTCTTCTCTAAATAGATTTCATACATGGCGTCGACCAATCGCTGAAAGCGCTCTTTTTTCACCTCGTTCGGGATTTGATCCGGCATTTTTTCCGCAGGCGTCCCGGGTCTTGACGAGTATAAGAATGTGAAGCCGGAGTCAAAGCGAACCTCTTTTACCAGACTGAGGGTTTCTTCGAAGTCTTCATCCGTTTCTCCTGGGAAGCCTACGATAATATCGGTGGAGATGGCAATATCCGGCACTTTTTCTCTGAGTTTTCGTACGAGTTCAAGGTAATGCGCCCGCGTATACTTTCGATTCATTCGCTTTAAGACAGCATCACTTCCCGATTGCACAGGTAAGTGAAAATGTTCGCATACGGACGGTAAATCTCCCATCGCCTCTATGAGTTCGTCGGACAAATCTTTAGGGTGACTTGTCATAAATCGGACGCGCGAGATACCTTCGATTTGATCCAATTCGTGTAGGAGTTCAGCAAAAGAAACGGGGTGATCCAGCGTCTTACCATAGGAGTTTACATTTTGCCCGAGAAGCGTAATTTCCGAATAACCTTCTTCCGCGAGTATGCGCGCTTCTTCCAGGATCCGACCCGGCTCGCGGCTGAGTTCCCGCCCTCTCGCGTACGGAACCACGCAATAGGAGCAGTAATTGTCACACCCGTAGGCGATCGAAATATACGCCTTGTGCTTGGAGTTTCGAATGACATGCGTCTCGTCTTTCCCTAAGTCCATCTCCTCTTCGATCGCTAAAACGGGCTCTCCGTTTTGCAAATATTCGTGTAAAATATAGGGCAAGTCGTTGATATTCTTCGTCCCGAAGATGATATCTACATGTTTGTATTTTTCGCGGATCGTATCCCTTGCACGACCGGTCTGCATCATGCAGCCGCTCACCGCAAGCACCAGATCCGGATTCGCAGTCTTCAAGTGCTTGAGCGCGCCAAGTTGGCCGAATACCTTGTGTTCGGCATTCTCTCGGATGAGGCATGTATTCAACAAGACAAAGTCCGCCTCTTCGATATTTTCTGTATGTCGATAGCCGGACCCTTCCAGCAAGTATGATATTTTTTCGGAATCGTGTTCATTCATCTGACAACCGAATGTTTGAATGGTATACTTTTTTTCCTTCATTTTTCCTCCAACTCGTGTAGCTGATTTCTATGTATAGATTATACCAAATATTGCGGAATATTTTTTGTAACACTGCAATGGTAACGTTTCTATCAATTATGTAAAATCCGAATAAAATCATCACAAAAGGGTTGTGAATCATGTTATAATGATATTAGAAAAAATACTAGGAGGTATTTGCCATGATAATTTCCGACAGAATGCAGAACATGCAGTCCTCACCCATCCGTAAGCTGATCCCGTACTCGCAGGCAGCCGAGAAGAAAGGGATAACCGTTTTCAAACTCAACATCGGACAACCCGATATCGCGACTCCGAAAGCTTTTATGGATGCGATCCGCAACTTTGACAAAGATGTAATCGAATACGCGCACTCACAAGGCATTACGCCGATGATCGAGTCCTTGGTAAAATACTATAAGAAATTCGATATCCCATTGGAGTATAACGATATCATCGTCACCACAGGCGGATCGGAAGCCCTGATCTTTGCTCTTATGACGGTCGCAAATCCCGGCGATGAAATTATTATTCCCGAGCCTTTTTACGCAAACTACAATAGCTTCGCAACTTTAGCGGGCCTCAATATCGTACCCGTAACCACGAAAGCGGAAGACGGCTTCCACTTCCCCTCCGTCGAAGAAATCGAAGCAAAAATCACCGACAAGACCCGCGCGTTCGTAATCGCAAATCCGAGCAATCCCACCGGAGCGGTTTACACGAAAGCCGAAGTCGACATGATCACGGATCTTGCGATCAAACACGATATTATGGTCATTGCCGATGAAGTATATCGCGAATTCGTTTATGACGGTGAAGAGTATGTGAGCTTTATGCATAGAGACGATGCGGCACAACATATCATCTTGGTTGATAGTATCTCCAAGCGCTTTAGCAACTGCGGAGCCAGAATCGGCGCGATCGCTTCCAGAAACAAAGAGTTTATGGCGCAAATTATGAAAATTGCACAAGCCAGACTTTCGGTCGCTACCTTAGAGCAAATCGGAGCAGCTGCAATCGTCGATGCACCCGATTATGACGATATCATGCAAGAAGCCTACGACGAATACAAATTGCGTAGAGACACCGTTTATGAGGGCTTAAAGAATATTCCAGGCGTAATCGCGGAAAAACCCCTCGGCGCGTTCTACAATATCGCAAAGATTCCGGTCGACGATGCGGAGAAGTTCATCATCTGGACACTGGAAAACTGCAATATCGACAACGAAACAATCTTGATGGCACCGGCAGAAGGATTCTACGCAACACCCGGTCTTGGCGTCAACGAAGTCCGTTTCTCCTATTGCATTCAAGCGGACGAGCTTGAGCGCTCCATGAAGATTCTCGAAAAAGCATTGGCAGAGTATCCCGGCCGCACCCCAATCGAATAAGAATTCCAGGAGCAGGCGAAAGCCTGCTCTTCCAATTTTCATCACTAAAAAAGAAGCTGCCCATTTGGGTAGCTTCTTTTACGATACGAATTTTATGCTTCCGTATTTTCTTCTTCTGTATCTTCTTCTGCAACTTCCGCTTCAACTACTTCTTCAGCGACTTCTTCCTCGACCGGTGTCTCAACCGCTTCTACGATTTCTTCGGTATGGTCTTCCGCGAGCTCCGTCACTTCGGCAGGAGTTACAACGGTTTCTGCCGTTTCTACTTCCGCTTCTACCGGTGCGGTTTCCACATCGTCAAATCCGAGCATGCCGAAGTCAAAATCGACGAGTGAACCGATCGTGTTTTCGAAATCTTCGCCCTTATAGACAGGTGTGCTGCGTCTTTCCGGTTGTCTGCGTTGTCTTCTCGGCTGCTGTTGCTGGCTGCTTTGCGCTCTTTCTCCGAACTTTTGTACGCGATCGGATTTCGGTGCTTTTTCTTTGCGCTCTTGCGGCTTCGTTTCTTTGATGCTCAAACCGATTTTTTGCGCTTCGGTATTGATTTCGACGATTTTAACTTCTACTTCGTCTCCGCTATTTAATTCATCCGACGGCTTCTCAACGCGCTCATGGCTGATTTGGGAAACGTGAACGAGTCCTTCCACGCCTTCTTTGAGTCTGACGAATGCACCGAAATCGAGAAGATTTACGACCGTACCGGTCACGATATCTCCGACTTCGTTGTTCTTAACGAATTCGTCAAACGGTTTGTCCATGAGTTGCTTTCTGCCGAGCGAAATGCGATTCGTTTCTCGGTTCGCGCGGATGATCTTTACTTCGATCTCGTCCCCTACATTGAGGGCATCCGAAGGATGTTTGAGTCTCTTCCAGGAGATATCCGATACGTGAAGCAAGCCATCGATTCCGCCTAAGTCGATAAATGCGCCAAAGTCGGTGAGACGTGCCACTTTTCCGGTGACCACTTCTCCTGCATGGATGTTTTCCCATGCCTTATCGAGAGCGGCTTTCTTTTCCGCTTCGACGATGACTTTTCTGGACAATACAAGTCTGCGCTTCTTCTCATCGATGCTGATGATTTTGGTGGGTACCGTCTTTCCGATAAAAGATTTTAGGTCTCTAACGAAATGCGTGTCGATATGCGAACCCGGAATAAAACCGTTGATTCCCATAACATTTACGATCAGGCCGCCTTTAACATCTTTTTCAACAACCGCTTCGACTGTTTCACCCGCCTCATACATTTCCATGAGTTTTTGCCAGTTCTTATACTTTTCGACGCGTCTGGAGGATAAGATGACATTCCCGTCGCCGTCATCCAATTTGATGACATATACCTCGATGGTTTGTCCTTCCGTAAACAGATCACGCGGTTTTAAGCTCGGATCCTCCGATAATTCGTCCAGTTTGATGATTCCGTCGGACTTGTAGCCGATGCTAACCTGAACCTCAGTATCGGTTACATAGAGTACTTCACCTGAAATAATTTCTTTCGGGTGGATTTGCTTCATGGTGTCCTCTAGTTGCTCCATGAAATCATCTTTGCTGTAATTGTCCATTCTCTCCACTACCTCCTCGATTAACCAATCCGGTGTAGATGCCCCGGCGGTTATTCCTATCTTTTTTAATTGTACCAACTCATCGATCGGTAATTCTACCGCTGACTCAATAGGATACACCCGTTTACAAAACTGTGAAGCAACTTGCGCAAGCTTTTGTGTATTGGAGCTATGCGAGCCGCCGATCACAATCATTGCATCTACTTCCCGTGCAATCTTCGCACAGGCTTCTTGCCGAAGTCTGGTAGCGTTGCAGATGGTATCTTGTATCACTACATTCTGATTGTTTGAAGCAATCAAAGTTGAGAGCTGTTGAAATTTGTCCTCTCTGTTGGTCGTCTGAGATAAAACGTATACGTCGGTTAAGCCGTTTACAGCCTGCGCTTCCTCAAGGGTATCTACTATGATCGCCTTGTAATCCACTTGGCTGGACAGGGCCACAACCTCTGGATGCGTTCTATCGCCGATTATAACTACAGTATAACCTTTTTCTTTCATTTCTTCCAGTGTTTTATACATTTTTGTTAAAACAGGGCAGGTTGCGTCCACGATCGTGTGTCCCGCTTCCATAAGCGCGGCTTTTGTTTCGACACATAAGCCATGGCTCCTCGTCACGACGACAGCCGGCTCACTCGGGGTGTTCTCCTCGTAATCGTCTAAGCCTTCCGACTGAAGTCTTTCTACCAAGTGCCGATTATGAACGAGAGGACCCATCGAGTAGACTTGGTCGTTTTCCTTCAGTGCATCGGTCGCAAGCTTAACCGCACGACTTACGCCGCCGCAAAAACCCGCATTATCCGCTATGATGATTTCCATCTAGGAGCTCCTCTCTGTAAATCGATTGAAAAATTGCATTTGTAATTGCTTGGGTCGCCTCTTCTTTCGATAAGCCCGCCGTCAGTTTTTCCGTATTGATACGTTCTCTGAACTCGATCGTCACACGGGAAAAGGGCTTATAGGTCGAATGAACCCGCACAGGGATGATATCGGCCTTCGAACGATGTGCGATGACGGACACGCCGTCTTTAAAATTCTTGATATCGATCGTGTCGACACGCGTCCCTTCCGGAAAGACACCTAGAACCTCGTTCTCTTTCAAAACTTGAAGCGCAGTTTTTAACGCGCGGATATCGCTCCCTTCGCGATGAACCGGGAATACCCCGCACTTTTTCAAAAATGCGCCGAAAGGCTTAAATTTAAAAAGTTCCGCTTTTGCCATAAAATGGATCGGTCTTTTCGTGTAGATCCCGATAAACACGGGATCCAACATCGATTGGTGGTTTGCACAAAGGACGATCGGTTCATCCTGGGGCATTTCTTTTTCGTTGATCACGGTTGCTCGGAAAGCGAAAAACAGGATGAACCGAACAACGCCTTGAACGATTCGATACAATGGAACGATCATCGGCTCTCCTCCACATAGCGGATCAAAAGGGCGAGTGTCTCTTCTTTTTCGAGATTCGTATTATCGATCTGAATCGCATCGTCCGCCATTCGCAATGGCGCAACTTCTCTCTCCCGGTCCATTCGATCTCTATGGATTAATTCCTCAAGTACTCGCTCATAGGAGATACCCGAGTCCATTTCTTGAAGATAGCGCCTCCTCGCCCTCTCTTCTACATCGGCATCGATGAAGAATTTAAAGGCCGCATCCGGGAGGACATAGGCGCCGATGTCCCGACCGTCCATGATCAGCGGATAGAGGCGGGAAAGATCCCTCTGCTTCTCCTGCATAGCCGTACGGATGCGCGGATGCGCACTGACTATGGATGCCGCTTTCGAGATCTCCGGATCGCGGATGCTTTCGTCGATCGGCTGATCATTCAGAAGGAGAATCCTGTCTCGGATGGAAAAATTCATCGCTTCCAAGATTTCGTTGAGCGCTTGCTCGTCGTGATAGTCGATTCCGTTCCGATTCGCTAAAAGCGCCAAGGATCGATACATGGCGCCGGTGTCTAAATGCAGCATATTCAGCTTTTCAGCCAATAATCCGGCTAATGTGCTTTTTCCCGAACCGCTCGGTCCGTCAATTGCGATACTTCTGTTCATTTCTCCCACTCCTTCGCCCAATCTTCGCAGCCCAGCATCAAGTGCTTGGGCTCTTCCGGCATTCTATTCAGATAGAGTATCACCTGCGCACAACGATCCATTTCTGACAGATATCGAAATTCCTGTAAACTGTAAAATGGAATGTGCGTAATGGATAGGTTCGATACAACCTGATCAGCGTACAGCCCGGGTAAGTCGTCCGTGGCGGAAAAGACGATGGAGGTTAGATCGTCAGATGTGAGTCGATTGGCTCTCATCAGGTCTTCGATTAATTGTGTCAGAGATGCAACCATCGTACGTAGATCATCTTCTTCGATTCGCACCGATCCGATCACGGAATGATTCATGCGTTTCCTCCTTTTTTCTGTCTTCCGAACGCAGCTGCACTCGCCCCGGCCAAAGCACCGGTCGACCAGGCGATCTGTAAATTATAGCCACCGGTCTCGGCATCCGTATCCAAAATTTCTCCTGCGAAGAACAATCCTTCCACTTGCTTGGACATCATGGTCTTCGCGTCGATGCCTTTGACATCGACCCCACCTCGCGTGATGACAGCCTCATTGAAGCCTCGAAAGCCGTCCGGTTCCAATGGGAAATTTTGTAGAATATGCACGATTTGTGCGATTTCCTTTTCTGTAAGGGAAACGGTGCGCATCGAAGGGTCAAGTTGGATGCCTTCAAGTACGGGTTGGATTAGGGATTGGGGCAGCAACGAGCGCATCAAAGTCGATAATTGGCTTTTCTTATGGTTTTCGATCTCTCTTCCGATTCTTTCCGTAAGCGTTTCAGGAGATAAGGCGGGTTTCAGATTCAAAAAGAGCGAAAATTCCTGTGTAGGGGACGGGATGACGGAGCTTAGGGTGAGAACGATCGGACCGGAAATCCCGTAGTGTGTAAATAGAAGCTCTCCGAAGAACTCTTTCGGTTTCTTCGCCCATTTTGCGATCAACGAGACATTTTTTAGCGTCAAACCGGACCGTTCTTTGCACCAATCTCCCTTAATCTGCAAACCGACTAATGCAGGCGTTAGCGGAGTTACATGATGGCCAAATGCTTCCGCAAAACGATAACCGTCTCCTAACGCCCCCGTCGTGGGATAAGAGAGTCCTCCGGTGGCGATCACTACGCTATCGACTGTACTGTTTTTCGAGTTCGTGCCGATATGAAATCCCGACTCGGATTTCTTGACGCTCGTGATCTTTTCGTTCAGGTGCACCTTCACCCCCGCTTGCCTAAGCGCGGAATCCAAAGTTCGAATGACATCGCTGCTCTTGTCGGAAACCGGAAATACCCGATCGCCCCGCTCCGTCTTCATCGGAAGGCCGTGGTCTTCAAAAAAACGGACGATGTCGTCTTGTGAAAATCGCGCATAGGAACTATATAAGAATTTAGGATTTCGATGAATGTGCGCGATATGAGACTCCACCGGCTTTGCATTGGTGAGATTGCATCTGCCTTTCCCGGTGATGTAGAGTTTTTTTCCGATCTTATCGTTTTGTTCAAAAAGGTGAACTTCCGCTCCGTTCTCGGATGCCTTGATCGCCGCCAAGCAACCGGCAGGCCCGCCACCGATCACAGCAATTACGGGTTTCTTCACCGATATTTCGTTCTTCACTCGTATTATTGACCCTTTCGTTTTTCTATTGTAAATACCACCGGCGCATCCTGGTTCGTAGGAAACGAACCCATCATCGTGATGGTTACGTCGTTTAATGTGGAAAGATAAGCGGTGATCGCTGCATACTCTGTCGAGAGATCATGCTTCCGGTAGCAAGTTAAACACAGCATTCCATCTGCCGATAATAACGGGAGCATTCCTTGAATGCATTGGATGCTCGAAAGCGGGTGCGTGGTCACGATCTTCTCCGACCCGGGAAGGTAACCGAAATTGAAAACAGCGAACTGAAAAGGACCTCTGTCGATCGGGATTTTAGCATGACTGCCGCGTATGAGCTCCGCATGATGCGACGAGAAGTGATCTTCGACGATTTGGCGACACTTCCGGACCGCGCTTTCCGCGATATCGAATCCCAAAAGAAAACCTGTGGGACCGACTCGCTCTAAAAGTTTACGCATATCGTGCCCATTTCCCAGCGTTAGATCGCATACGCTGTCGCCGGGGCCGATTCGATTGTCCATGAGCATATGAACATATTGAATGTGGTTCATCCTCATTTCAATCCCGTTACCTCTCTCTTGGTCAGCTTACGATACTTCCCTTCTTTTAAGTCGCCTAACCGAATTCCGTCCATCTCGATTCGATGTAATTTGACTACTTTGTATCCGAGGAGCTCCCACATCCGACGGATTTGGCGGTTTCTGCCTTCCGTAAGGGTGATCGTGAGAACCTCTCCTCGCAGTTGCGCAACAGCCGGCTTCGTCAGCACTCCGTCTAAGAGAATCCCCTCGGAAAATTTTCGAATCGCTTCCTGGGAAGGGATTTTATCGAGTGTCGCCCGATAGATCTTTTTCTTTTCGAAAGAGGGGTGTGTCAAAGCTTGAACCAAGTCGCCGTCGTTCGATAAGAGCAACAAGCCGCTCGAATCCTTGTCGAGCCGACCGATCGGAACGACTCGCTCAGGAATCTCGGCTATCCACTCGGGGAGTAAGTTTCTTTGCTTCGGATCATGCATACTTACGGTTACCCCGATCGGTTTATGAAATGCGTAGACCACCTTTTCAAGAACGAGACGTATCGGTTTTCCGCTCACCTCCACACGATCGCTCGCCCCGATTCGGGTCGAAAGATCGGTTATGACGGTTCCGTTTACACGAACTTCACCCGCGGTAATCAATCTCTCCGCGTCTCTGCGACTACAAAGCCCGCTGGAGGCTATATACCGATTGATTCGCATCCGTCTTCCTCCGGTTCTTCCAACGGGGGCAACTCGGAAAGATCCGAGATCATAAAATATCGTAAAAATTCATCCGTTGTCTTATAGAGAAAGGGCTTCCCGATGGTCTCCAACCTACCCGCTTCCGAGATCAAGTCCTTCGAAAGAAGGGTTTCGAAGACACTCGAGGATTGAACCCCTCGGATCTGCTCCACCGCGAGTTTCGTGATCGGTTGTTGATACGCGACGATCGCGAGTACTTCCAGTGCTTGTTGACTGAGATTCTTTTGCGGCTTCAACGGCAATAGGGCGGCGATACTTTCTTGACAATCCGGATGCGTTTGAAAAGACCAAGTTTCGCCATTTCTTTGGAGAATGATGCCGCTGTCTTTCGTATTATACTTCGTCATCAATTGCTCGGAAATTCGGTTCCATTCAAGTGGGGTTACGCGAAGCGCTTCGATCAGCTGCTTTTCGGTGAGTCCGTCCGACCAAATATAAAGCAGTGCTTCTGCATTTTGTAGTCCGTTTGCTTTAATCGCTCTCCCTCCTTCTTAGATAGATGGTTCCTTTTCGCACCCGTACGAGCAGCCAGCGTCTTTTCACCAGCTCCAAAACCGCGATGAAAAGTGCGATCCATTCGCCGACTCGGTCGAATTCGACAAACGACTGCAGAGCCGTCTCAACAGTCATATCGGTTTGAGTAATTTTTTGGATCGCATCTTCGATTTCATACTCTTCTCGCTCTACGATCTGCCCGATCCGATCGATCGATTCCCGCTCTCTCTTTTTGTGAGTCAGAAGGGAGTTCATGGCGATTAGCAGGTCGCCAACTTCTCGGCTGATCTGGATCGGTTCGTGTGAGAGAAAACTTAAATCTTCCTCCGTCTTCGTGAACGATCGAAGTCCGTAATCTTCCAGCTCACGAAAATGATGGGTCATTTCACGAAAAGCTTGATACGCGCGTAATCGCTGAATCAGGCTCTCTCGCGGATCTTCTTCCTCTGATTCCGCGGCCTGCGTTGGTAGCAGCATGCGCGATTTGATATAGAGCAGTTCCGACGCCAGTACGATGAAATCCCCCATATCCTCTTGCGAGATCGAGTTCTCCCCTTCAATGACTTCCAAGTATGCATGTGTGATTTCCTGTATCGGGATG
>CAZFWK010000033.1:0-13977 GCA_964522555.1 uncultured Peptoniphilaceae bacterium
CGAAAGGGGTATACCGGACTCGACTGAACGGACCCAGGTGTCGCTCTTCATCCTTCGTGGATTTTTTATCTTATGGGCTAACGCCTTCAAAGGGCATCTTCTCTACGGTGTACGGGATCTCCAAAATCTTCTTTGGATCCGACTTTAATCGGAGAACCAAAGTGAAGAGCGCGCCGTCTTTCGGTTGCATATCCGAAACAAAACGGAATTTGTCCGCTACGTCATTCGCGCCGATCGGTACTTTATGTCCTACGAACCAAGTCTCCCAACTCTTTCGATCGGCCACACCGGATGGAAGGATCGCTTTGACCGGGGACTCCTTGCCATCTTGGCGAACCGAGATGTCAAATGCATCTTGTAACGTCGACTTTTTATCGGACTGATTCAACACGTCGACCACCATTACGGGTTGATTGTCTTTTACATAGCCGGTATCGACAAGAAATTTAAATGCGCCTAAGGAGAGTACGGTTTGGTCGACGTTAAGATCGCGCTTTAAGGAGAATTCTTTTTTATCCGGGTCCGGCTCTAAACGAAACTGAATTTTCTCGGTTTGGTCTTCAAATTGAAAGGTCAGCTCAATGGGTTTTTGGGTATCGACCTTCGCATAAGCGAATAAGTAGAGAGACCCATAGGGTACAAACTCCTGGTTTTTCCAAAGTGAATCGTAAATTGGAACGTCGTGTTCGTTTGTCAGTACGAGCGGTTTTGTTCCTTGCGAAGCTTCAATCTTTACATTTTTGGCAAAGTCTTTTTTGTTCGGTGTAAGGTTTTTTACTTCGATTCCGAACATCACTTCGGCTCGATCCGAGGTGGCGCGCGTGATGCGAACGGCGTATTGATTCGCAGGTACGGATTCGAACTTCGCATGGTCCCCGACCACTTGATAGTTCAAAGGCGTCAGGGTCTGTCCGTCTCCTACGACTTCGTTCAGCTCCGCTTCCACCGCTTCCGAAACGGAATTTTCGCCCCCGATGATGTACACTCTTTGGATTCTATTTTCTTTCAAGAAGGCTTTCGTAAAAGCGTTGAGCTTGTTCGGCTCCGTCAAGAGGATGACTCCTTCTTGCGGGTATCCTGTCACAGCCGGACCGGCGGCCAATGCGTCCGGGTAATCGGCGCCGCTTACGACGAAAACGCTCTTGATTTCTTTTTTCAGATCGTCTTTGATCGCTTGCGCAATTTTCGTGGCGGTTTCATATCGATCGCGCCCTGCGATTCGATTTTGTTCGTATTCGAGTTTCGGCACGGAGTTCAATCCGCCGATGACTTTACCCGGAGATTGCGCTTGCCTAAACGGGAGCAGGGAGCCCCATGCAGTCGTGCCCACGGCGTAGTATGCGTAAGGCGCTGCTGTTAAGGCATCTGCGAATTGGTAACCGTTGACCACGAGATACTCATCCGGCAAGATCTGTGTGCCGTACGTGAGTGCGGTGGTCTTCGCGATCGAGGCTGCGGTTTCAAAACGGTCTTTTCCGGCGAGGCGGACGACCGCAAGATCGGCTTTTTTCAATTCGTCTTCTACCGTTTTCGAAATGCTGTTTTCTCCACCCAATAGATAGACGACTTTCGCATCCAGTCCTTTGATACTCGAGATCAAGTTATCGGGCAGTTTATCTTTTTTGGTTAAGAGCATCGGGGCTTTTAATGCGGAAGCCAGCGGACCGCCAAAGAGGGCGTCGGCGAAGTTTTCGCCCGATGCCAAGACGACGTCCTTGGAAGATAACCAAAAGTTCGAAACTTGAGTCGCGGTTTCGTAGCGGTCTTTCCCTTGGACTCTGATCACAAATTTTTGCTCTTCCCATCGATCGTAAAGGAACTCCAGGGGATTGTTCGTAGCCGGATCAGCCGCATATACGGGCAGTGCCGTAAAGATCATAGCGGCAGCAAGCAGAGTGCTAATCCATCGTTTCATCGTTTTCATCTCTTCCTCCTTAGATTTAGTGGCCTACCAAATTACCTCGTGCCACACTAAACATACCATGACAAAATAGCCGAGACAAGAACAAAACGGTTACAATACGTTGACAAATAAGTTACAAGTAAGCCGTTCGTGAGGATTTTGATTCAACAAAAAAGCCGAAGACTCGCAGGCTTTCGGCTTATCGTGTAAGAATAATTTGTTTTCGAGTTAGAAGGGTGAAGAATCATGTACTACAATTCTTTCGCAAGATCTCTGCCCTGATACAAGACTCGAAGAATCGTTACCTGTAGATTCGTAGAATTCGTATGATAGAAAACACAGAAACTATCAATTGGCATAATACGCATTTCGCGATTCTTAAGCGGAGCCCGGTCATAAGTGCGGTATCGTTCAGGCATTCTATCAAGACTCATGATGCCTTCCTCAAGCCTTTTTAGAAGAGAATCAGCATTTGCGGGGGACTCTTTTTCGTACGCGATATAGGCAAAAATATCGTTCAAGTCTTCTTCAGCTTGATCGGTGATCTCGATCTCATAGATCTCGGTTGATTTCATTTCGAATTCTCTCGAACACTTCTTTTGCCGGTTTCGTACGGCCGGATTCCATATCTGCGTATCCCTTCTCCAGCTCAGCAACTAGCTCTGATTCCGATAAAGAGTGGATATTGAGAAGATTTCGCGAAGGTAACTTTACCTCAAAAGGAAGCCCGTTGTTCAGTATAATTTGCTTATAAAAAATATTGATCGCATTGGATGCCGGGATCCCTAAGGCGGATAAAATTTCCTCTGCTTTTTGTTTTACTTCCGGTTCGATGCGCACATAGATATTTGCAGATTTAGCCATGGTCATAGCCCCTTTCAAATCAATTTGACACTCAACTTTAGTATACGTCAATGTGCGGACAATGGCAATGCAAGTTGAATCCTCACTAGGGAGGATGCCCTTAACCCTTCCTTGGCTCGACCCACTCGTATAGCTTCGGATTCTTGAGCAGTCGCTTCATCAGGGGAACGCCCAGTATCGTGACGATCACAAATTGTGAGAGCATGATTTGTGCGGTCGTCAGGAAGAAGGCCGCAGTTTGTCCGGACAAGAGATATATCTCGAGACCGATAAAAATACTGCACAAGGTGGGCATGAGGCTTGCCGTCCAGAGGGACTTCGTCTTTTGCATGAGGAGAAAAGCCAAGAGCGAGGAGCCCGCGCCGACTAAGATGTCGACGATCCCCAAAGGACTCGTGAGATTGGCCAATGCGGTGCCGATCGTAAGACCCGGGATGAAGGCGGGGTTAAAATAAGCCAAGAGGGTGAGCACTTCGGAGACGCGGAACTGGAGAGGGCCGTAGCTGATCGCGGGCAATGCCCAGGTGAGCACGGCATAAAGAGCCGCTACGACGGCGGCTTTGGATAGATTTTTTGCAGACATAATACACTACCTTTCTTCGATTCGCATGCTTGGCGGCACAAAAAAAGCTTGATTTTTTACGTGGGTGCCAAGAAAACACGGTAGATCTACTATAACAAAAAGCATCACTCTTCTCAAGGAAGGTTTCTAAGCCGATTCGGTTGGTGTATAATGTACAGAGGTACGTAGAAAAATATGTTTTCAGAAGGAGGGGTGTGTATGAAGAGGATTTCATTTTCGCCGCCCGATATATCCGAGGCGGAGATCAATGCGGTAGTCGAGACCCTCAGATCAGGATGGATTACAACAGGCCCCCGCACAAAGGAATTTGAGGCGCTATTGGCTACGCACTGCCGTACGAAGAAAGCGGTGTGCCTGCAGTCGGCGACCTCTGCAATGGAGATGACCCTGAGGCTTATGGGCATCGGGCCGGGGGATGAAGTCATCACGAGCGCCTATACTTACACGGCATCGGCGAGCGTCGTCACCCATGTGGGAGCTACATTAGTACTGGTAGATACGGAACCGGACGGGTTCCATTTAAACATAAATCAGGTCAAAGAGAAGATCAACGAAAAAACCAAAGCGATCATCCCGGTCGACATCGCAGGCGTACTGTGCGATTATGAAGCGCTTACGGCGGTGCTGGAAGAAAAGAGCGCGCTTTTTTCTCCCAATACTCCGCTTCAAGAGGCGATCGGTCGAGTCGCGATCATCTCCGACGCGGCACACGCATTCGGCGCGATGCGAAACGGGAAAGTAGCCGGAGAACTCGCAGATTTTACCTGCTTCTCTTTTCATGCAGTCAAAAACCTTACGACTGCGGAAGGGGGAGCGGTCACGTGGAAACTCCCGGCGATTGTGGAAGACGAAGAGATCTACCGCATGTATATGGTGCTCTCGCTCCACGGGCAAGACAAGGACGCGCTCGCAAAGTCAAAAGCGGGTTCTTGGGAGTACGACATCGTGGCGCCCTATTACAAATGCAATATGACCGACATCATGGCGGCATTGGGAATTGCGCAACTCGCCCGCTACGAAGAGCTCGAGAAGAAACGCCACGAGATGGTCCGACTGTATGAAGAGAAACTGAAAGATCTGCCGGTAAAATGGCTGAAGCACAAGGGTGAGAATTACACTTCGTCTTCGCATCTGTTTTTGCTTACGATCGATGGAGCCCATGCATCCTATCGAAACCATGCGATCGAATATATGGACGAAAAGGGAGTCTCCTGCAATGTGCACTACAAGCCCTTGCCGATGATGACCGCCTATAAGAACTTGGGCTTCCATATCGAAGATTTTCCGAATGCCTACGCGATGTATGAAAAAGAACTGACGCTGCCGCTTCACACACTACTTACGGCAGACGATATCGAATATGTGGTCAACACGCTCAAAAACTTCCTGGAGGACGGGCATGAACGAACATAACCCCACGATCGACGGGGTTGGGATCGACCGCTACTTGGCGGCAAAACGCGGCACGCTCTTTGCAAAAAGAGCGCTCGACATCGCCGCTTCGGGGTTGGGGCTGTTACTCTTAAGCCCGTTGTTCTTGGTGGTCGCGATCTTGATCAAAAGAGACTCCAAGGGGCCGGTGTTTTTCAGGCAGACGCGGATGGGTAAGAAAACCGAACCGTTTCGGATTTACAAATTCCGTACGATGGTCGACAATGCGGAGTCTTTAGGAAGGCAGATCACCGTCGGGGCGGATGCGAGAATCACGCCGACGGGCAAGTTCTTGCGAAAGTCGAAGATCGACGAACTGCCGCAGCTAATCAATGTGCTCTTGGGCGACATGAGCCTGGTCGGGCCGAGACCCGAAGTCCCCAAGTACTTACCGTTTTATACGGAAGAAGATCGGTGCACGCTGTGGATTCGCCCGGGCATTACGGCCCCCGCAAGTGTCCTGTTTCGGGATGAAAATGAAATTCTCGCGAAAGCGGCAGACCCGGACGCCACCTACACACAGGAAATTTTGCCCAAAAAAAACGCGCTCAACTTGCAGTATGTGCGCGAATTTTCCGTAATCGGAGATATCAAAACAATACTCAAAACACTCGGTGCGCTTTAATGCAGGTCTTTTCCCTGCTTGAAGCGCATTAGTTTTTCATACGCAGCATCGACCGCGCGCGAAGTCACGGCATCGGCACCGTCCGCCTCCATGGAGACGATCCCTTCGTACGTGGAGCCGCCCTTCGTGGCGACTTTGGCGACGAGTTCTTGTGCCGACATGCCCTCTTGCATCAGGCGGATGGCTCCATCAAAAGTACCGGCCGCAATGCGAATCGATTCCGAAGGGGGTAGCCCCATCTCGATCCCTTTCTTCTCGAAAGTCTCGATCAACCGCGCCGCAAACGCAATCCCCGAAGAAGAGAGCGACGTGACTACATCCAACTCCGCTTCGCCCGCCTCGACCACGATCCCGACTTCATGAAACAGTGCGCGGACGGACTCTCGCATGCGATCCGGGAAGTGCTCGCCCCACTGAATCGTAGAAACGGACGCGCAGACGCGCATCGCCACATTAGGGATGATCCGACAAACGGCAGTTGCACCGAGCTTTTTTTGAATCGAAGGGATCGTAACTCCTGCGATAAAGCTGATCAGCGGAACATCGCCTACGGTAAAGCCGGATTGCTCGATCTCATCCAGCGCCTTCGAGGTGACGGAAAGGATCACGAGGTCCGAACTCGCCAAGAGCGTCTCGTTGTTTTCGTATACGAGAAGTCCCTCTTCTCTTGCGAGGGCCATAGTTTCGCTTGATCGTGCCGTAATTCCGATGCTTGATAAGGCCGCCGGGTTTGCCCTTTTCAGGCCTGCAACAAAAGTGCGCGCTAAATTTCCATATCCTAAAATCCCGATTCTCATGCCTTCACTCCTTACTCGATTTAACTCTATTATGCTATAAGAAATATGTTTTGTCATGCTTTCAATTGGATATAAGTATAGTAATATGAACCGGAAAGGGATGAGGACATGGATGTCATCAAAAAGAACGGAAGGGTACAGCCCTTCAACCGAGAGAAAATCGAGATCAGCGTGACCAATGCGGGGCTCGATATCAAAGAACGACTGTCGGAAAGAGATGCGCGCGTAATCACGGACGACGTCGTCAAGAAGCTGAAGGATATGCGAGGAGAAGACGGGAGGACTTCCGTCTATGAAATCCGCATCTTGGCAGCAAAGGCGATTCAAGAAAATGGCTTCGACAAAATTGCAAGACACTATTTCTTGGGCATGCTGACCTGATGAATGGGCTTAGCAAGTCGATCGAACACCAGTTGGAACACCGAACCGTACGAGAATTTACTGACCAGCCAATCGCGGATGACGTCGTCCGTTCCCTAATGGAAGTCGCAAACCGCACCGCCACCAGCAACGGCATGCAATCCTACAGCATCATTCGGATTACCGATGCGGAAAAGAGAGCGAAGATCGCCTCCATATGCAATCAGGAGTATGTAAAGCGTGTGCCGGAACTTTGGATTTATGTGGTCGACTGCTTCAGAAATGCACGGATCGCAGAAGAAATGGGCGTCAAGAAAGAGAGCTCTGCCGACATGGACCGCTTCTTTCAAGGGTTCACAGACGCGTGTCTAGCTGCGCAAAATGTAACAAACGCGGTAGAGTCGATGGGATACGGCGCCGTGTATTTCGGAAGCATCTTAAACGACCCCGAAGGTATGATCGAGATCTTAGAATTGCCGAAACTGACTTTTCCCGCTCTCGGCATGGGCTTCGGTGTGCCGGCAGAAGTGCCTTGGCAGAAGCCTCGCATGGACTTGTCGCTAAAGGTGTTTGAAAATGGCTATGAAGTCATGCCGTCCTATTTGGATGCAATTCAAGAATACGACGAGGTCATGTCCAACTACTACGACCTAAGGGAAAAAGGAAAGCGTTCGGATCGATTCAGTACACAGGTCGTCAAAAAACTCGAAAACAGCATCGAAAAGCGCAGAAAGATGCTGAACGCCATCCGCGCTCAAGGGTTTCACCTGCGCGTGGAATAAGAGAGAAACTTTCCATAAATAGGGTATATACAATTTGCAACAACGCAATACCAGGGAGGTGAATGAATTGAAACTGAGCGCAAGAAACCAACTCAAAGGAAAAGTCGTAGGACTAGAAAAAGGCGCCGTGAACGGAATCGTCAAGCTTCAATTAACAGACGATATCGTAATCAGCGCGGTCATCACAAACCAATCGATCGAAGAATTGGGATTGGAAGAAGGAAAAGAAGCATACGCAATCATCAAAGCGAGCAATGTAATGGTCGGTGTCGACGACTAGTGGAACGAGCAAGTCAAACCTCCCGAATTCGGGAGGTTTTTTGGTGGTGAATAATGTTTGGTGTGAGTGTTATGACCAAGGTGCCAAGCAAGATCTTGACACAAGTTAACCATAAAGAATGACAACAAGTCGAATTTGGAATCCTTTTTGCTAAGAACCCAATGATCAATTATCTAACAGAGCGACTGGATGTTTTTCTACAACTTGCGTTGGTCACCGCTTTTGATTAATCGCGTAACTATTTTCAAACTTTACTTTGGCATCAAACACAATTTCAAAATTTCTCTTCAGCTGGTACAGCTAAGCTAGATAACGATCATATACGAATTCAGAACCGACGGAGCGCATGATATCCAATTTCCAAGACTGGAACTGGGATGCGCTTTTAATAGATTGCAAAGCACAATAGAAAAGCACTCGAACCGACTGCGCCGATAATCCCTAGGATAAGTATACGCATGACCTTTTCAACCTGGAATTTATCAAGACACACAGAGTCTGGATCTACCGATAAACTCGAGAAGGTTTGATATAATCAATATTAAAAGATATCCGAGTTACTTGCGAGTTAATTCAAGACTTGATGATTGAAAGTTGAAAACGATTTAATTGAGGGGGATGAAAATGAACATATTCGAATTGGAGTGTTTTCTTTCACTGGCAAAATATCTAAATTTCACAAAAGCGGCTGAACAAATGTATATAACGCAACCTGTATTTAGCCGCCACATTACTAGGATCGAAGAGGATCTTGGCAGTCGATTATTCTTTCGTGATAAACGGTCCGTTAGTTTGACTCCCACAGGCTCGGTCTTCCTAACTTATGCTGAAGCAATTGTCAATTCGTATTATGAAGGAAAAGAAGCCGTCCTGAATGAGCATAAAGGAATTGTTGGTCGGCTAACCATTGGAGTATTAAAAGAATTGCACAATGAGAGGTTGTTAAAATCTGTAAATGAGTTCATTGCTTTATATCCCAAAATGGGAATTCGAATCTATGAGTACACCAACTATGAGATATTTGGTGCGATTCTAAGTCATGAAATTGATGTTGCATTTACAATTTCTACAGCAGACTTTGAAAACCAGCATCTTATCTGGATTAAAGAACAGAGCATACAACATTCAATAGTGCTACCTTTATATCATCACTTGGCTAATAGAGCTTCAATCCAACTGTCTGATTTGCATGATCAAAACTTTGTGTTTCTTGAAACGGAGGCATATTTACCAATAAACCAAGCGCTTTTGCGTATTTTTGATGATAAAGATATTTTACCTGTAATTGTTGGACGAGCTGCATCGATACAAGGCCTTCTAAGCATGGTCGAATGCGGTGTTGGCATTTCTATAGTACCCGAACATTTTAAGAACTTGTATCCGAACAATCTAGTATTTATAAATCTGGATAGTAATGAACCCGAAGTGAATCGCGTTACAGCATGGAGGAAGGATAACGATAACATTGCTTTACAACTATTTTTGGATTTACTACAGTGAAATACCGGATACGAAAACCTTATATTCTACCGTAAATTTTCCAAAGTGTTCTTTCGCATAATTTGAGTAACTCTTATGTCATTAAAGCATTTCACAATTTTCTTTTATTACATTACAATAAAATTATCTTAGGAATAGCGAGGTGAGTATATGACAAAAGTGACAGGTTCGTTACTTAAATTTGCAAACGAAATCAATTTTGAAGATTTGCCAGAGACTGTTGTTCATGAGGTAAAAAGAGGACTGCTGGATTCAATTGGGTCAACATTTACTGGTTTAGGAACCGAAAAAGGAAAGATGGCACTAAGCGTCGTAAATCGCTTGGGTGGTTCCCCAGAGGCATCCGTGATTGGAACGACTTTGAAAACGTCACTAACGAATGCTGCCATGGTAAACAGCGAACTAATGTATTCATTAGATTTTGATGCAGTACCACATATTGCGCCATTCGTACTGCCACCTTTGCTAAGTGTGACAGAAAGTTTGAAGCCCAGCGGAAAAAAACTGATTGCATCCTTAGCTGTAGGACAGGAAATTGCTCGAAGAATCAATAATTCTATGAATATTCTACTATCAAAAATTGGGAAAGGAGGAACTTCACCTGATGTCTTTGGAAACAGTAATGAACATATGTTAGGAGGAAGCATCGGTCTTGGAAAGCTCATGGATTTAGACGAGGATAAACTCAAGAATGCTCTTGGTATTGCTGGCTATCTTTGTTCATTACCAACCGGAAGAGATTGGGAGGATACAATTCCTAAATCCATAATCAAGTATTCGCCTGCAGGTTGGAACTGTAATGCTTCCGTAATGGCAGTTCTGTTAGCACAGCAGGGATATACTGGTAGTGTGACGATGCTGGACAATCAGTATGGATTCCATAAATTCTATGGTGCAAGTGTCTGGGAGCCTGAGAGGATTGTTGATAGATTAGGCGATCATTGGGAATTTCTTGATTGTCAATATAAGCTGTATCCTTGTTGCAGATTTTTACAAAGTGCCTTGGATTGTCTGAAAGAATTACTTGATAAACATCATTTCAGGCCAGATGATATTGAAAGCGTTGATGCATATACTCTACCTTTCTACGCACATCCAGACCAGCATAGTGTTACAACACAAATAGACGCGCAGTATTCGTTTCCGTACGCTGCAACGCAGATGGTACTCGGCATTAAACCTGGAATTGATTGGCAGGATATGAGTATTATAAACAACGAAGAAGTTCAAAATTATATGAGGCGTATAAACATATATGGTGATCCAAAGGCAGGTGAAGAAAAGAAGAAAGATCCGGCTAGTTGGTATGCAAAGGTTACTATTATTGCCCAGGGGAAAACCTATTCAAGCGAAACTTTATATTCCAAAGGGACCAATATAGAAGGATATAGGCTAACGGATAAAGAGTTGGAAGAAAAATTCAAGCATAATGCTTCACGTGTGATAACACAACAGAAAGTCAAGGATGCCATTGATTTTATTATGAACCTTGAACAATTTGATGATGTTTCCGAATTGTTTCGTCATATTACGCTGTAGTCGTATTACTACGAAAGGAAAATACTTATGGGAGAAACAAAATTACATTCCGTTTCTAACTCAAAAATTCTTGGAGGAATTGCAGGGATCCTCGCTATACCGATCATTTACCTCATTCTTCCAATCAATGTCGAACTGTTACCGCGTATTACACTTGCATTAACTGCTTGGCTTATTATTTGGTTAATTGCTCGTCCGATCGATTCTGGTTACACTGGACTGATATACATCGTGTTACAATTGCTGTTACAATTTCCACCTCCGGCAGTGTTCACATGGTTTACCATAAGTCCTGGTTGGTTCCAGATGGCATCTTTTGTTATTGCTGCAGTCATGGTGCGTAGTGGTCTTGCAAGACGAATGGCTTATACACTAATGTATAAGCTCAGAGCAAATACAATTCCACGATTTATGTACGCTAGTGTAATTGTCATATTGTTGATGATTCTTCTGATTCCTTCCCCAACTGCGTTGATTGCAATTATGATCCCACTCATGGTATATGTTGCGGAAGCGTGGGATCTTCCCTCTAGAAACGAAACTATTAAAGGTGTCCCAGCTCTAGCACTACCAACTTTCTTTTTGATTATCTTGTGTGGTGTTGCAGGTACTTGGATTAGGACCGGTTTCAGTTTGAATCTCGTAACAATGGCTCTTTCTGGGATTAACATTGAATGGATCGACTGGTTTGTGCATGCGGCTCCAATCGTATGGGTGTTCAGTTTTCTGTCAGTTTTCCTATTAATTGCCGTTTTTAGACCTTCAAAAAGCATAGTTGCTCATCAAGATGCTTTAAAAGTTAAGTACGATGAACTAGGTCCTATAAGCATTACTGAAAAGCTTGTGCTTTTCATCATGTTTGTGATTCTTGTTCTTTGATAACAGAATCGTACCACAAAATTTCAACAGGATGGATCGCTCTAGCCGGTGTTTGTATCTTTGCGCTACCCCAATTGAAGTTGTTTAGGAGTTTCGATGAAGTAATCGCCACTATTAACTGGCCGATTATGTTTTTTATCACAGCGCTATTTGCAATGGTCAACGCTATGAACAGTACGGGCGCTTCTCAAATAATTGCGGGATATATCAGCGTACTTAAACCTGCTACGGAAACGGGATATTACATTTTAAGTTCACTGGTAGGAACCTTTCTGACCAGTATACTCGGAACAAATTTCGTACAAGGGGTGATTATTCCGATATTTACTGGATGGGCTGCAGAAATTGGCATCCCAGCGTCAAAGGCCATGCTTGCAATTTGGATTCCGACAGTGCTCGGGGGTAACTTACTCCCAACACTTCTTCCGTCCGTTTTGTTTGCATGGACGTTTAAATATAAAGGAGAGAAACTCTTTACATTTGGCGATGGATTCAAAGTAACACTGATCACATTTGGTGCTTATTACATTGTTGCACTTCTCATTCAATTGACTATTTGGAGATTTATATAGAACTATAGTCACTTGCAACAAAATAGAGCTTTTGATTAACAAACTACACTACGAGGAGGATTATTATGACTACACAGAAAAGTGAATCGATGGAAAGAAAAGAAATCGACCTGAGTGTAAATGTTGCTGGTATTCGATTTCCAAATCCAATAGGCGTTGGAGCGATTGGTGAACACTGGGGTCATGCAGGAAGTTTGCGGGATTATGTAGACCTTAATTCAGACATATTTATGAAACACGTCAAAGCAGGAGCAGGATATATTATCATGGCTGGCGCGCATGTGACACCTGCAACTGAAAGAATTATAGCAGAGCGCACGAGTGTAGTTGAAACACCGCTTCGAAGAAGAAGTGATAAGATTGGCCATAGAATGCTCAAAATCGAAGGGAAAGATCCGTATGGTCTTGAAGGATTCTACTTTGTTCCATCCCCATTTTATCTAGATAAAAATTTTGCGCGATTTGCGAAAGATCGATTTTCTTATATGATGGAAGCTATTCATAAAAAGAAACCGAAAGATGTACCGATCGTAATAAATCTTGGAGGATTTGCCGATATTGAGGAAACATGGGTAGATGGTGCAAAATGGTTCCAAGAACTTGGTGCGGATATGATTGAAGTCAATTTGGGTTGTCCTCTTCCAAGTGGACTTGATGGTACCCTACAGGGTTACTATTCTAAGAGATATAGTCCATTATGTCAGGGACTCCTAATGGGAGATAATCCTGAGAAAGTGTACTCGATTACTAAAGCAGTTGTAGATGCCGTATCAATTCCTGTTGGTGTAAAACTGACTCCAGAAACAGGTTTTCCAAGAGTCATAGATGTGGCTCGTGCGGCAGATTTAGCTGGAGCACAGTTTGTCCAACTGTTTAATGCAGCTGTCGGCATGGCGCCTCCAGATATTTACAATGAGGGTAAACCGAAATGGTTATTCATGGATGGAAGCCCATTTTGCATGGCGTCGGGCTCTTTCTTGCGCGTTCCTTGTTACAAAAGCGTAGCTGCAGTTAAGCGATTTGTGCCAAATCTGGATATCGCTGCAGCTGGTGGTCTTGTGGAACCGGAACACTTTATTGAAGCGATGATGCTTGGTGCTTCATTGGTTCAGCCTTGCACGGGGATAATAGAGCAAGGGAATAGCTTAATTCGTAAAGGTGTCAATTTTATGAAGAGATTTGTCGCTGAACAAGGCTATGACAGCTTAAGCCAAGTGATCGGACTAGGCCAAAAACACATAAAGTACAATCAAGATATTGACATGATGGCCGGAAAAACAAGAATATACATTGATCATGAAAAATGTACTAAATGCCAACGTTGTGTTGATGATATTTGCCAAGCTCTTTCTTTTGAAGAAGGTAGAGTTCGTGTAGATTTAGAACGATGTGTTGGTTGTGGTGGTTGTGTTTTGGCTTGTAGGCACGATGCATTAAAAGTAGGACTCAGGGAAGGGGTTCCTCTTCCTCAATTCTAAATGAAGTATCACTTGACTGCTTGCCTGATTTGGCAAGCAGTCATTCTTCAATTCTTATAAGAAGGGAGACAAAACTATGAGTGAAATACTTTTTTTTGTGATAGCACTCGCTATAGCTGTTTTTTTGGGCTTGAAATTCAATATCAATACCGGATTGATTGCAATTGCCTTCACATACTTAGCAGTACTAATACTGAATATCACGGATATAAACATTTTTACTTTGTGGCCATCTCAACTGTTCATAATGATTTTTGCAGTTAGCATTTTTTACAGCTTTGCATCTATTAACGGAGCGATCGAAAAGTTAGCCATGAAGGTCTTGTATAAGTTTCGAAATACTCCTAGAGTACTTCCGATAGCAATCTATCTAATTACGGCATT
>CAZFWK010000034.1:0-3894 GCA_964522555.1 uncultured Peptoniphilaceae bacterium
TCGCAGCGTCCACGGTCACATTGGGGCGCGATTCGTAAATAATCCCGATGACGCCCAATGGCACGCGAACATTCATAAGACGCATGCCGTCTTTCATGGTTTCCCCGGAGAGCACCTTGCCGATCGGGTCGGCTAATTCGATCAGCTGTTCGACCGCTTGTGCGATCCCCTCGATCCGGTCCGCATCCAGTTTGAGTCTGTCCTGCATGGAAGGCTTCATGCCGTCCGCTTGCGCGGCAGCGATATCTTTCGCATTCGCCTCGAGTATGATTGCCGTATCCTCTCTCAGCCGCTTTGAGATCTTCTCCAGTGCTGCATTCTTCTTTTGCGTATCGAGTTGTGCCAGCTCCGCCTTCACAGAAACCGCGCGGTCAGCCATTTGCATTACATTCGTCATGTCAATTCCTTTCTTTTGGTTCGAAATACGTTCCGATATGATTGCCGTCTAAAAGCTGATACAAATTCTTTGGGTCCGACCCGTTGATGATCCACATGGGGATCGAGGATTCGTACGCGATCTTCGCGGCTTGGATCTTGGTGACCATGCCACCGGTTCCTCTAGATGTGCCGACGCCCTCTGCGATATCGTCGACCACGTCTACGCTTAAGTCGACAAACGGGATAAAGGTAGCCGATTGGTCGACTCGCGGGTTGGCCGTGTACAGCCCGTCGATATCCGACAGAATCACGAGGCCATCCGCATTTGCGATCTCTGCGACCATGGCAGAGAGCGTGTCATTGTCTCCGAAGACGAGTTCGTCGATCGCGACGGTGTCATTTTCGTTGATGATCGGGATTACATTCATCTCGAGCAGGGTGTCGAGGGTGTTTTTTACGTGCCGGAGGCGGACTTCGTCGTCGACGACGTCCTTTGTGAGGAGCATCTGCGCGACATTGTGGTTAAATCGGCCAAAGAGGGTATCGTATAGGTACATGAGCTCGCACTGGCCGATAGCGGCGCACGCCTGAATACCCGGGATATTGCCCGGCTTTTCTTTGAGTCCGATTTTGCCCATCCCGACTGCGATTGCGCCGGAAGATACGAGGATGATCTTGACGCCTGCATTTTGCATGTCCGACAGCACCTTCACAAGGTCTTCGAAGCGGCGGATATTAATATGGCCGGATTCGTGTGTGAGCGTAGAGGTTCCGATTTTTACGACGAGTCGTTTTTTTGTAAGTGAGAATTCCATAATCATTTCCTTTGGTTGAGTTACTGCTATTGTACTATTTGACAACGGAAGTGGCAAATCTTATCTTACTGTACTGTGTTGCTAATGTAGGGGGTATTGAATGGAAATTTGGGATATCGTAGATGCCGATCGCAATTGGATCGGCACTTGTGCAAGGGGGACGGAGCTTCCCAAGGGGCAGTATCACTTGATTGTCGACATTTGGGTGCAAAATGCCGAAGGGAAGCTTTTGGTCACGAAGCGAGCCGAAGAGAAGTCGTACGCGCATTTGTGGGAAAATACCGCAGGCAGTGTTCTGGCGGGCGAGGATTCCGAGTCGGCTGCGGTTCGAGAGCTCGCGGAAGAGACGGGGATCCGGATCGCGAAGGAGGATCTCGTGTTACTCGAGCATCGGCGTGAGCGGCGGACACTTTGGGACTCGTGGTTTGTTCGGACAAGTGCACCGCCGGAAAGTGTCGTGCTGCAGGAGGGGGAGACGGAGGACTTCCGCTGGGTGACGGTCGAGGAGTTGGACCGCATGGTTGCGATCGGGGAGCTGGCGAGTCCGGTGACGTATCGGTATCATCGGGTGAAGGATGTGCTGATGGAGCGGATGGCTGGGGATTAGAACTGGGTTGGCTTTTGATGCTCCGCCACTACGGCAGGGGGCTTTCGTGGCTGCTGCTGCAGCTAAGCCCGATTCTTTCAGGTCAGTAACTTAATCAACCGGCTGTCTTCAGCTTCAAAGAAGAACTCTCGCACCACCGTAGGGAGCGCGCCTTGTGCCGCTCCGCAGAGATACCGATTCAACTTCATACCGAAAAATTCCCCATTGAGAGGACATTACTTCGAGAGATCAATTTGCACACCCAAAACAAAACGCACGGCGATCGAATCACGCCGTGCGTTCTTTTATTCCGTTTTATCTTCCGCGGGAGGGTCTGTCGGCTGTGGTTGGGGTGGGACCGGGGGTGGATTGGCTTTTTCTTTTCTCGTGCGCTTCTTCCATTTCCTTCGAACGAATACCAACGCTACGACTACGATTCCTAAGAAGATAAGGAACGGGAATAGGTAGATTAGCGTGATCAGGATGTCTTCCACCGTGTATACGAAATTGCTTGCGGTGTCCTTGAGTGCGTTCTTGACTCGGTCTCCGAAGGTCGCCGTTACGGGCTGCGAGTAGTCGATCGCGCGAACTTCTCTAAGGTTTACCTCGACAAATTGGTACGAAATGTTTCGGGTGAGGTCGTTTAGCTGCGCGATGATCGATTCTTTTTCCGCGATCGTCTCGCCAAGCGCGGTTTCCACTTGGATCAGTTCTTCCATCGTGCCCGATTTTTCCATCAGCGCCAGGAGTCGGGCTTCTTTCGCTTGCAGTACATCGCGGCGGTTTTCAAGGTCCCGATACTGGGAGGTCACATTTTCTTTGGAGAGCGATTCGTTGTCAACATGGGCGCTCGCTCGAATGTCTGTCAATAGCGCGTTTACGTCTTTCGCCGAAACGCGAATCAAAAACCAAGCCGAGCGATTGGTGGAAGTCTGATTCCACTGCCCGTTTGAGACTTGAGAGCCGTCTAAAAACGCATCGTGCTTTGTGATGGTTTCTTGAATTTTCGCGTACGTATCTTCATAGTTTTCGCTTTGTAAATAGAGGGAATAGCGCTCGATCATCTTCTCCGAGTCGGTCTTCTCGGACTCTCCCGGTGTCGCCTGGTCGACGGGGGTAGCCTCAGCCGGAGAGCCACCTATCGCGGCTTCCGTGTACGAAACATCATAACTGGGGGGCGCGCTGGCACAAGAGGTCAAAAGCACGACGACCGTCAGCACGAGTGCGAGGTATTTTCGAAACATGCTTACACTCCTTTCGTTTCTCACTTCGTAAGAGTTTACTAAGGGCAGGTTCGTTTTCCTATCGATAGCTCCATTATACTCGCTATGAAAGCGTATTTTGTTACAATAAAGCTACAAATTCAACTCGCCTAAGACGTCTTCCACAGAGATGTGGTTGTCATTTCATCCTCATTAAGAGTACAATAGGGTAGAGGAAAAGCGCGCTGTAGCGCGTTAGGAAGGAGCCAAATTCGCATGAAACCCGTCCAACAGTGGAGTGCGGCGCGGAAGGTGTTGATCCCTCTTGTGCTCGTGCTTGCTGTTCTTTTATTCTTTATCCTGATTACGAAATCGAGAAATGAGTTTCGCACGCGCATCGCCACGCAAAAGGGGATCCAAGTGGAAACTTCATACCATATTAACGGAGCTGCGCACGCAGTCCAAATCCGCGGAGAAAACGAAGACAACCCGATCGTCCTGTTTTTGCACGGCGGTCCCGGCAATCCGCTCGCATTTTATTCGTACTTATACCAATTGCCGCTGGAAAAAAAGTTTACTTTCGTGCATTGGGACCAGAAGGGGGCAGGAAGGACGTATTATCAAAACCGCAAGCAAGGCCCGATTGGCGTGGAGGCCACTTTAGATGATCTGGATACCCTGATCGACTTGCTTCGCGTACAGTTTAAACAAGACAAAGTCATCCTGCTTGGGCATTCATGGGGCACGTATATCGGATCGGTATACGCAGACCGCCAACCGGAAAAGGTGATGGGGGTCGTGTCCGTCGGACAGTTGGTTACGAGCCTCAAGGAAACCGACCTGTACGCATCCAAAGAAGCCATGCGGGTGGCGAAAGAGTTGGGCAAGACGGATGCCTCGGAAGAAATCCGCA
>CAZFWK010000034.1:3904-13966 GCA_964522555.1 uncultured Peptoniphilaceae bacterium
GACCGGCTGGGTACGGCAAAGGACTTTACCGAGTTCACCACACAGGATATGGTCCGCCTTCGAGAGACCACTTACCCATACTTGCCCCACGGGAAAGAACTTTCCGTGACCGGTTTGTTATGGAATGCGATCACCTCACCCAATATCACCGCAGACGACCTGCGCTGGGGAATCATGAGTATTCAAGACCCGGCCAAAATGCTGAAAATACAAGAACCGCTCTTAAACGATTCGGCAAAAAGCGGCTCGGTTCAAGAGATCACAAAGGTGCAAGTGCCGATCTACTTTATCGTAGGTTCGGAAGACTGGGTGACGCCGCGCCCCTTGATCGAAGCGTATGCGCAAGAGATCGAAGCGCCGGCAAAAGGGATTATCGTATTGGACGGCGCGGGGCACAACCCGATGCTGGAGGATCCGGCGCTGTTTTCCAAGACCTTACTCAGCGCGCTGACTTCCATCATGCAGGCGGCGGAGAAAAAAACCCCTTAAAGGAGGGACCATGTACCGGATAGAAAGAGATGCTCTGGGAGAAGTGCGCGTACCGGAAGACGCTCCGTGGGGCGCGCAAACCCAACGCAGCATAGAAAACTTTGCGATCGGCACGGAGAAAATGCCGCGTGCGCTCCTGGAGTCGCTGCTCGACATCAAGGAGGCTTGCGCTACGGCAAACGCGAAACTCGGCGCGATTACAAGCGCGCAGTGCGAATCGATCCACTACGGTGTGGAAAAAGCGCGCGAGGCTGTCGATGTAGCTTTTCCGCTCGTCATCTGGCAAACGGGCTCGGGAACGCAAAGCAATATGAATGCCAATGAAGTCATCGCAAGATTCGCCAATTTGCATGACCCCGATCACCCGATTCACCCGAACGACCATGTGAACCGCTCGCAAAGCTCCAACGATGTGATGCCGACGGCGCTTCATCTTTCGATCTTGAAAGAGATCTCGAGAACTCTGCTTCCGGCACTGGAAGTGCTGAAATCCTCTTTACAAGAGCTGGCAGACCGATACCCAAAGCTCGCCAAGTGCGGGCGCACGCATTTGCAAGATGCGACCCCGCTCTACTTTTCGGACGAAGTGCGAGGGTGGGTCGGCATGCTGGAAGCGTCGGAAGCGCAAATTTCGCAAACCCTCTCTCATCTGCGTGTACTCGCGATCGGCGGTACAGCGGTGGGCACGGGGCTGAACGCGCCGAAAGGGTTTGCCGATACGGTTGCGACGCTGCTTTCCGAACGCTATGGGGAAGAGCTTACGGCCTCCGACAATGCTTTCCACCAATTGGCTTCTCGCGACGGCGTGAGCTTTGTGCACGGTGCGCTTCGCACGCTGGCAGCCAATCTCTATAAGATTGCAAACGACATCCGGTGGCTCGGTTCCGGACCCCGCGCGGGGCTTGGTGAGATCCTCTTGCCCGAAAATGAACCCGGCAGCTCGATCATGCCGGGAAAAGTAAACCCGACGCAAGCCGAAGCCCTCCACATGGTCTGCATGCAGGTGATGGGAAACGACACGACCGTGATGTTTGCCGCATCATCCGGAAACTTCGAGCTGAATGTGACCATCCCGCTCTTGGCGTACGCGACCCTACAATCCATACGACTCCTGTCGGACGGCATGATCTCTTTCGCGAAGAACTGCGTGGACGGCATAACGGTCGACGAGGCGCGCATGAAAGAGCTGGGCGAACGCTCGCTTATGAATGTGACCGCGCTCACCCCGCATATCGGGTATAGTGCAGCTGCGCAAGTGGCACAAAAAGCCCACGCGGAAGACCTCACGCTCAAAGAATCCGCGCTCAGACTCGGGCATCTGGATGAGGAGACACTCGACCGAGTGCTCGATCCCGCAAGACTCTGTACCACCGAAAGGGAGTGGGAAGATGCATAAATCGCTGAGTTTGCAAACTGCGTGGTTGATCCGCTATCAGGGAAAAGAGATCTTTTCGCTACAAGACAGCAAAGCGTTCATCGCCCTACTCGGCGCGATCCTTCTGGAATTGGAAGATCTGGGAGCGGTTCGCGTCGAACCGGAGGATGCGGTGCAACGCGCGCAACTCTTGCCGCGAGAGGTCGAAGTACCGGCTTTTCTGACTCCCTTTCTCCACTCGATCGAAGACGACACCGTGCTCGACTTTATGGAATGTTGGACTGCGATCGATTCTCCTGCAAGAGGGGAAGCGAAGAATGCGTTTATGGAGCTTCTCGCGGAACCCGATCGGCAAAAGGAGATGGAAGAAGCGGTCGAAGCGCTACGAGCCGGCGAACGAGTGGATCCGCGATTGGTTTCCCTTTTAAAAGAAGCGGACCTCATCGGTGCAATTCTGCCGCCGCCGGTGCTTTCCGAACAGGAAGAAGAAAGATTCACTTGGGGCGAACAACACCCCGATCAAATGCAATTAATAGAAGCGCTCCCATTACTTTGGATTATGCGTTTCGTACAATAAGGAGGAATAGACGATGAATCAAGATCAAATGATGGTAACGGCACTGCGTATGCTGTCGATCGACGCGGTACAGCAGGCCAACTCCGGTCACCCCGGGCTCCCTTTGGGAGCGGCACCCATGGCGTACGCGCTGTGGAATCGGACGCTTCGAATCGACCCGGATAATCTCACATGGCCGGACCGAGATCGCTTTATACTCTCGGCAGGACACGGGTCGGCGATGTTGTACGCGCTCTTGTATCTGCACGGCTACGAAGTGAGCTTGGACGACTTGCGCGACTTCCGTCAGTTGGATTCCATCACGCCCGGGCACCCCGAATACCACGATACGCCCGGCGTAGAAGCGACCACCGGCCCCTTGGGGCACGGCTTTGCAATGGGAGTCGGGATGGCGATGGCGGAAGCGCATCTGGAAGCCGTCTTCACCGACGGAGATGAATCCCTCTTCGACCACCATACCTATGTACTCGCTTCAGACGGCGACCTCATGGAAGGCGTCAGCAACGAAGCGGCATCGCTCGCGGGAACCTTGGCACTGAAAAAGCTCATCGTGCTCTACGACTCGAACGACATCTCGATCGAAGGCAGCACCGACCTCGCCTTTACGGAAAATGTTCGCGGCCGCTTCGAAGCGCTCAATTGGAACACGCTACTCGTACCAGACGGAAATAGCCTCGACGCGATCGACGCAGCCATTCAAGAAGCGAAGAAGAGCGACAAACCGACCCTGATCGAGATCCGCACGGAGATCGGCTACGGTTCTCCGCGCGCCGGCTCCGAGAAATCGCACGGCGAGCCGCTCGGCGCGGAAAATATCGAACTCACGAGAAAAGAATTCGGCTGGACACACGAGCCCTTCGTCGTCCCGGAAGAAGTGACCGAATATACCGCCGAATATAAAAAGAATGCGAAAGCGCATGTGGAGAAGTGGGAAGAAAAGAAAGCCCGCATGTTTGAAAAGAACCCCGCATTGGCCGAGAAGTATAAAGCGTACTTCGAGGAAGAAAACTTCACGATGCCCGAAGTCGCATTTGAAAAGCCGCTTGCATCGCGCGAAACTTCCTTTATCGTGCTGAACAAAGTGGCCGAAGTTCTACCCAATTTGATCGGCGGATCGGCCGACTTGGGTCCGTCGAATAAATCCGTCATGAAGGATCGCGCGTATATGAGCCCGGCCGATTACAGCGGTTCGAACTTGCATTTCGGCGTACGGGAACACGCGATGACGGCGATCTCAAACGGGCTGGCGCTCCATGGTGGCCTGCGTCCGTATTGCTCGACTTTCCTCATCTTTAGCGACTTTATGAAGCCCGCGATTCGCTTGGCTGCCATCATGAGACTGCCCGTCACCTATATCCTCACGCACGACAGCATCGGCGTCGGGGAAGACGGACCGACGCATCAGCCGATCGAACAACTCGCAATGCTTCGCTCCATTCCGAACATGACGGTGTACCGCCCGGCAGACGGCAAAGAAACCGTGCACGCTTGGGAATACGCGCTCAATCATAAAACAGGTCCGACCGCGCTCGTCTTAAGCCGACAAAACCTTCCGCAACTGGAAGAAACCGGCGCCGACGCGCTCAAAGGCGGCTATATCATCAAGGCTTGTGACTCGCCGGATGTACTGTTGATCGCAACGGGTTCGGAGCTTTCCATCACGATGGAAGCCGAGACGAAGCTTGCAGAAAAAGGCGTTTCCGCACAAGTCGTGAGCATCCCCTCGTGGGAAGTGTTCCAAGCGCAAGACAAAGCGTATCGCGATCAAGTCCTTCCGCCTGCCGTAACGCGAAGAGTCGGCGTGGAAGCGGCAAGCGAATTCGGCTGGGGGCGCTACCTCGGCTTGGACGGCGCATTTGTCGGCATGAAGAGCTTCGGGGCATCAGGCCCGGGCAATGCGGTGTACGAGAAATTCGGCATCACGGTGGATGCGATCGTCGAAAGCGCACTGGGTTTGCTCGAACAAGAGTAGGAAGTCACCATGTGCGGTCGCTATAGCTTTGAAACCGAGATCGATGCGTTGATCACGGCGTATAAACTCCAAAATCAAGAGATCCGCTATGAACCGAAGCCTGCGATTCGGCCCACGAATCAGGCTCCGATTCTTCTGGCGGACGGGAATTTGAAGCTCCTGAAATGGGGCTTCACACCCTCTTTTGCGAAGTCGCCCCTCATCAACGCACGCGGTGAGACGGTGTTTGAAAAGCGCACCTTTAAAGAAGCGTTTCAAAGGAGGCGCTGCATCGTTCCGACGACGGGCTTCTACGAATGGGGCTTGGTCGAAGGGAGAGAGAAGAAGCAGAAGTATCTCTTCCAAACCGAGAGCCCGATCCTCTCGATGGCGGGAATCTGGGAGATCTTTCCGAACAACGAAGGGGAAGATACCCCATGCTTTTGCATTCTGACGACCGCCTCAACCGACCAAATGCAGGGCACACACGATCGGATGCCCGTGATCCTGGCGGAAGACGAGATCCGAAAGTACTTGAATCATGCAAACTTTACGATCGACGACTTTCAGGAATTGCTCCTCCAAAAGAGAACGCGGCTTTCGCGTGAAGAGCGAGCATAGTGGATTCGAAAATCGAATCATGTGATAAAAATTCTGAATTCTGATTCCGGATTCTTTCTGCGATTCAATGTTACAATATCTACAGAAAGAATGGGAAAGGATGAAGACGATGGACACGATCTCCGTAAAAAATGACAATCCGTTACCCTCTCACTTCGAAGAATTTGCCGAAGGAAGACGGAACGGATTTTTGTCGATGAAAGAACTGAAGGATCAAGGGCGAAATATCATCGGGACCTTTTGCACGTATACGCCAAAGGAAATCCTCTATGCGGCGGGTGCCGTGCCGGTAGGCCTCTGCGGCACGACCGACGAATACATCCCCGATGCCGAGAGGGACCTCCCGAAAAATCTCTGCCCGCTTATCAAAGCGAGCTATGGCCATGCACTCACTGACACTTGCCCCTTTATGTACTTTTCGGACATGGTCGTAGGGGAGACCACCTGCGACGGCAAGAAAAAGATGTACGAATTCCTGGGCGAGTTAAAAGATATGCACATCATGATGCTCCCCCAAACCTATCAGTTTGAAAGCGGACTCGCCCTCTATAAATCGGAGATGGTGCGCCTGATCGAAAAGCTCGAAGAAAAGTTTGGCGTAACGATCAACGACGAACAGCTCGCCCAAGCGATTCGCGACACCAACGAAGAGAGAAAGCTCCTGCTCGAATTCTTGAAACTCGGCAAGCTCGAACCCGCGCCCATTCACGGCATGGAACTTGCGAATGTACAAGAAGGCTACGAGTTCATGTTCGACCGCGACGAGCGGATCAAAATGATCAAGGAACTGACCGAACTTACCAAAGAACGGTACGAGAACGAGCTGAAAGACTCCGGTATCAAAAGGCCCCGAATCCTGATGACCGGGGGACCCAACAGCGGCGTCAAGGATAAGATCATCCAAACGCTGCAAGACGCCGGATGCGACACCGTCGTGTTCGACAGCTGCAACGGGATCCGGGAGAAACTCGATACGATCGACGAGACCATCGAACCGTTAGATGCGCTTTCGAGCAAATACATGCACATCGGCTGCTCGGTCATGACCTACAACAACAGGCGCATGAACGACATAAAGGAACTTGCGAAAGAGTTTCACGTCGACGCGATCGTAGAAGTCGTGCTGCAAGCCTGCCATACCTTCGCGATCGAAGCGCTCCATGTCGAACGCCTGGCGAAAGACGAACTCGAAATTCCGTATTTAAAGATCGAGACGGACTATTCGGAAAACGACGCGGGTCAGATCAAGACGAGGATCGAAGCCTTTGTAGAGATGTTGGATTAGAGAGCGTACGGGATGCTTTGATGAAAGGCATCCCGTTTTATTAGCCTCCGTGAAAACGTTAACTTCGAGGCGGTTTGGGTATAAGTGAAGCGAAACCGATCTTACAAGAGTGGAGGGGAAAAGGATGAGAGCGACGATATTATTAGGCGGTTTTCGAAAGAAGAATACCTGGCAGATGGCAAGCGCGTTTTTACGCGGGTTGGAAAGCGCCGGGCACACGGGGGAAATCCTTCAAGTCAAGAACTACAAGATCGCACCGTGCGTCGGTTGCGAGAGCTGCTATACGACGGGCGTGTGCATCGTACGTGATGAAATGACGAAAATCTACGATGCGATCGACCGATCCGACATCCTCGTCATGGCTTCGCCCATGTATTTTTACATGGTGTCCTCCGACTTAAAAGCGGTGATCGACCGCGCGCAGCCGTATTGGGAGCGGACAAAACGCCAGAAGGCGACCGAAGGCCTGACGAAAAAGCTGGGCGTCGTGCTCGCGAGTAACGGCGGTCCTTTTGAACAAAATGCGTTCCACGCGCTGTATCGACCCATGCGCACGTACTTCGGATCGGTCTATGCGGAATATTTGGTCGAGTACTTTGTATCCAACACCGACCACAACCCCGTAGCGGAAAGACCCGAAGTGTTGGCGGAAATCGAAGCGATCGGAGCGCAATTGCAATCCGGTAAGCACGTCAGCGTGCACCGGTAACTCGATCGCAAAATAGAATAGTCACCCGTAGCCGATCAAATGAAATCGCATGCACGCGTGATTGTGTTACAATAAATTGAAACGAGGTGTGAAGATGATACAGATTTCGAATTTGACAAAACGCTACGGAAAAGGCGACGTAATCGCGGTCGACGATATCAGTTTCACGGTAAACAGCGGAGAAATATTCGGCTTTTTAGGCCCGAACGGCGCCGGAAAGACCACTACGATCAAGATGATCGTGGGATTATTGCAACAAGATGCGGGAACGATTCTCGTGAACGGAATCGACACGCAAAAGGATCCTTTGGAAGCGAAAAGACAGTTTTCTTATGTGCCCGACAATCCCGTACTCTATGAAAAATTACGAGGGATCGAATACCTGAATTTCGTGGCCGACATGGTTGGAATCGATTCCGCATTGCGATCGGAGCGGATCAATCACTATGCCACGCTCTTCAGCATGGAAGAGAATTTACAGGATATGATCGGCACGTACTCCCACGGGATGCAACAGAAACTCGCGCTGATCGCGGCACTGATCCACGAACCGAAAATCTTTGTATTGGACGAGCCCATGGTAGGACTTGACCCGAAGTCGTCGTTCTTGTTGAAAGAACACATGCGCGAGCGCTGCGACGAAGGGAAGGCCGTGTTCATGTCGACTCATATTCTGGATGTAGCCGAAAAGCTCTGCGACCGCATCGCCATCATCGACAAGGGAAAGATCATCGCGATCGGTACGATGGCCGAGCTGCATGAAAAGCTCGCCGGTTCGCTGGAAGAAATTTTCTTGGAGCTCACCGAATGAAAAGCAAGCTTGGAATTTTGATCAAAAAGGAGTTATTGCTCAGCTTCGGCATGCGAAACCCGAAAAAGGAGCCGAACCCGATTCGCTTCTTTTTGATTCCCTTATTCTTATTGGCGATCGGCCCTACGATCTGGCTCTATGTGATGGTGCTGAAAGGCGCGATCGAGATCTTCACGATGATCAATCAATTGCCGTCCCTGTATTTGCTCATCTTGATCTCGGTGCAAATGTTGTTGTTTTTTACCGGGCTCCCGTCCCTAATGGGCCGGTTTTACGGCAATAAGGATAACGACATCTTAATCCCCATGCCGATCCGCACGACCGACATTCTGATATCTCGAATCGTGCCGGTCTTTGCGATTCAGGTGATTACGGCTCTGTTTTTTGTCATCCCCACCGTGATCGTGTCGATACTCGAAACGAAGCTGAAAGCGTCGAGCATCCTCGCGTTTCTCGTGGGCTCGGTGGCATCGATCATCTTCCCGACGGCGATTGCGGCCGTCGCAGTGCTTCTCTTAATGCGCTTTACGAGTTTCGGCAAGCATCGCGACAAGTGGAAGACCGTAGGCCTTTTCCTGATACTCGCGCTTAGCATCGGGATTCAGGTTTTGGCGCAGTCTCAAACCGCGGCGAACTTTAATCAGAACTTTGTGCTCCGCCTATTAACCGACAACCAAGCCTTAATCAACATGTTCGGGACGATCTTCCTGCCTGCGAGATGGACGGCTTTGGCGATGTCGCAAAGAGGCTACGGCGTGTTTCTCTATACGGGGATGAATCTCGCGCTCACGATCCAGTGTTTATTTCTCGTCTATTACATCGGCACAAAAGTGTATCTACAAGGTATCCTCTCCGGGCAGGAGATGATGAAAGCGAAACCCAAGAAGGTTCAAGAGCTTCGCACGGCATCTGCGAAGCCGATCGTCTCGATGATTACAAATGAGTTTCGCATCATCTTGCGGACCCCGGTATATGCGCTCAATGTCCTGTCCACTCCGCTACTGATGTCCGTCATTTGGCTTATCCCGATTCTGGCCAATCGCGAAGTTGGCGTGCAGATTAGCAGTTTACTCAAGCAGGTTCCTTGGGACCGCATTCCGACCGATATCGTTGTGGCGATTCCGGTTCTTGCAGGGGCTGTGATCGGCCTGATCCTGAGCGTCGTAACGGAAACCTCGACCTCGATCAGCCGAGAAGGCGAAGCGTTTTGGATCCACAGAGTGCTCCCGATTCGCGTACGAGATGAAGTAATCGCAAGATCCGCAGTCAGTATGATCATCGTGGTCGTAAGTGCAGCCGTGATGAGCGTGATCGGGTGGTTCCTATTCAAGTACCCGATCCGAGTCGCCCCCTTGATCGCGCTATCCGCCGTATTCGCCTCGCTTCCGCTGACCTTGGCAGGGCTTGCGATTGACGCGAAGCGGCCGAAGCTCCACTGGAACGACGAAAACGAAGCGGTCAAACAGAACTTAAATACATTTTTCTCGATGCTTTGCGTCGTGGCGTACGGATTTTTATTATGGGGAGTCGGAAAGATCTTATTTCAAAGCTTTCCTGATTTTGCGCAATTCTTACGATGGGGACTGTTCCTTTTCTTCGCGATCAACGCAATTCTCACCGTGGGTTTATTCATCCTAGCCGAAAAAACGATGAAGGACACCTTCCGCAGCTTCGAAGGATAACGATCGATAGAAAGGAGACGCCTTGTGCGATTAGAGATTTTTCAATTTATCGACCAAAGTGCAGTACGGCTCAATCACAATCATGTATTATACGAAAGAGCCGCAAGGAAACTCGACCGCTTTTTTACCGACAGCTTCTCGTGGTCGGATTCCTTTCTGAATGTCTCCGTGCGAATCAAGTCGGAGGCGAGCTTACGAGAGAAGATCCTCAGGCAAAATCTGTTTTCTCGCTTTGATACGCCGGATGAAATGCTGAGCCAACTGTCCGATGTGATCGGCGTTCGAATCGAATGCCGATTTATCGCGGAAGAAGCGGAGATCCACAGCATGCTTCACCAACTCTTTACCGACGAACTACAAGACGGCTATTTCGCTTCCGCACTGAACCGCAATATCAGTCTGGACCTAAACCTCGAGCAACCGCAGTACCAAAAGAACGGGTTTGAGATCTACAAGGTCGACGGCAAGATCGAATTGGAGCAGATGACCATCCGGTTTGAACTCCAGATCAAGTCGCTCGTAAATGTGTTTTGGGGCGAGATCGACCATAAAGTCCTCTACA
>CAZFWK010000035.1:0-1522 GCA_964522555.1 uncultured Peptoniphilaceae bacterium
CTTCCGTACTGCCATCTTTCGACTGCGTTGGTTTGCTCGGTTGGCTTTTGGTACCGGCTTGCGCCGCTGATTGTTGCGATTGCGGTTTATTTGTCCGAGTTCCGGCTGTGCTTTTCGCCTGCGATTGCGGCTGCTTATTTTGTATCGGTTTTTCTGTCTTCGGCTTTTCAGCTGGTTTGGATTCCGCCGGTTTCGCCTTGTCTTGTGGCTTTTCCGTACTTTCGCTCGCTTTGCCTTTCTCTTGGAAAGCCGTGCGAATTCGATCTACTTCCGCCCCTGTTAACATTGCCATATGGCTTTTTACTTGAATTTTTAGCGAATGGAGAAGGTTCATCATGTCCTTACTGGACACCTCCAACTCCTTCGCGAGTTCATACACTCTCATCTTGCTCATTGGTGCACCTCCCGAATGCGATCATTCGGATGACTGCAGAAGCTCTTCTATTTGCTCATATACGCCATCCTCAATTTGTGTTTTTAATGCATGTTGCAATTTTCTGTTTTTTCTGGCCGTTTGGAAGCATTCAATCGATTTGCAAATATACGCTCCCCTGCCATTCTTTTTTCCTGTATTGTCCACGATAACGCCTTCTTCGGCGTTGTTGACGATACGCAATAATTCCTTTTTCGGAAACTGATTCCCACATGAAACGCATTTTCTAAGGGGAACTTTCTTTACTTTCATTCTTCTTCTCCGTTCGGAATTTCCACTTCTAAATCTTTTACTGCATCAAAGAAGTCCACCTTTGGAGCGGATTCCTCCGTGTTCGCCCAATCAGGCGTCGAGTACTCGTCTACTAAGTCCTCTTCATTGACAAACGATACACCCTTGATATCGATCTTCCAGTTGGTTAGTTTCGCCGCTAATCTGGCGTTTTGACCCTCTTTCCCGATCGCGAGTGACAATTGATCGTCCGGAACAATGACGAGCGCCGTCTTTTCCTTTTCCTTTACCACTACGCGTTGCACTTTGGAAGGGCTGAGACTGTTTGCGATGAACTTCCGTATGTCTTTACTCCACACGATGATATCAATCTTCTCACCGTCCAACTCGTCTACAATCGCCTTTACACGCGCTCCCTTGAAACCGACGCAAGCCCCGACGGGATCGACATTTTCGTCACGGGAAAAAACGGCAATTTTCGTACGCGAACCCGCTTCTCTCGCAATCGAGAAGATCTCGACAACTCCTTCCGCGATCTCCGGGACTTCCATTTCGAATAGTCGAATGACCAGTCCGGGGTTTGCGCGTGAGAGCACAATCTGCGGTCCTTTCGGCGAATTGCGAACTTCCTGAATATAGAGTTTCAGCCTTTGATTGGCTACGATTCGTTCACCCGGGACTTGCTCAGATTGCGGTAAAATCCCTTCGGTTTTTCCCATATTGATATACACATTGTTTCTCTCGTATCGCTGAACCGATCCCGTGATCAACTCTTTTTCTCGACTTGCGAACTCGTTATACACGACTTCTCTTTCGGCATCTTTGATCTTCTGAATTACGATATTGCGAGCGGTTTGT
>CAZFWK010000035.1:1532-13700 GCA_964522555.1 uncultured Peptoniphilaceae bacterium
GTGCTGCAATCCTGCCGAAATCACCCGGTGTCACTTCTTTTCGAACGACATCTCCTACCTGATAACTCGGATCGATTTGCCGCGCGCCGTCTACAGAGATCTCTGTGATGGTGTCCGTAGGCTCTTCTGCAACCGTCAATAATGCATATACATTGATCTTACCCGTCATCTCGTCTATTTCAACATTCACATTGGCCTTGTCGTTGAAATTCTTTTCGTAGCTCTTTTCAAGCGCCTTTCTGAGGGCATCGAAGATGACTTCTTTCGGTATGCCCTTCTCTCTTTCGATTTCCGTCAACGCTTGGATTAAGTCAGCGTTCATTGCATCCTCCTACCATTGCACATATTTTCGTATCGTTGAGATGGTCTCGCGCGGAAACTCTCTTTCGCCCGTCTCCGTTTGAATCGCGATCGACTCATCTGTAAAACGCACCAGTTCCCCAACCCATTCCTTTTGATTGTCTACATTGCCGTAAAACTTGAGCACTACTTTTTTTCCGATGGAATTCTCGAGCTCGCGATCCTTTTTCATCGCTCGATCCAAGCCGAGAGACGAAACCTCTAAATAGTAGGGCTCTGCGATCGGATCCAACTCATCAAGGCGGTCGCTAACATAATGGCTGACTTTCTCGCAATCGTCGATGCCGATCCCCTCTTTCGAGTCAATATAAAAACGCAATACGCGCTTCGGCCCTTCTTTTTTCCATTCCACTTCAATCAAATCCACGCCCAAATCCAATAAAGGCTCGGTGAAAATCTGCTCGAAGTCCATTCGATGCTTTGCCACGGCGTCCCTCCTAATCTTGTGAAAAAAGTGAGAGTGGGCAGGCCCACTCTCTAATCAGCTTATTTTAACATATTTTATGCAAATTAACAAGTTTATCGGAATACAACCGCAAGCATTTCGGCGTCTGAATCGCCGATATTCTCGATACTGTGAAACTCTCCATTGGATGTGTATACGGCATCACCCGGAAAGACCGTACGCATTTCACCGTCGTCATCCACTTGCATGGTGCCGCTCAAGATATAGTATACTTCCGCGTCTTCCACATGGGAATGCCTCCCCACTCGGCTGCCCGGCTCGAGTACGATTTTCGCAAACATCGTACAGGAATCCAGCATCTCATCCGATTCCAGCAGATACGTAAAATGGCCGACTCCCGCACCGCCTCTGGGTGCTTCTACAGTCGCTTTTCGCATTTGTTCATTGGTTTTGATCATAGCGAGCCTCCTTGCTTACTCGTTACTTGCATTTTCACATCATGTTTAATATCGGCTTATCACGCGATCGTTGACTCCGTACCAGTACGCTTCTTTGTAAAGCTTTGCGATGCTTTTTGAGAATGCGCGTACGATCCTTTGATAGATTCGCTCCAGGTCGTCCTTGACTAAGATAGACGGCTCGGAAAACCCTGCTCTTTGCGCATTGGGATCCTGCCACAAAATCAATTGCTTATTATGATAAATATTAAGCCGCATAATTTTGTTTCGAAATTTCTTTTCGCAATACTTTGTAGCAAAAATTCCCAGTTGCCTGAAATACGGCACACTATCTTCCAATTCGTCCAATAAATGGGTCTTGAGAACCAGGATATCGCTATTCACGCGCGTATGAAACAAGGTCGTTCGATCGTATAAGTCCTCTACCGGTAGATAAGACAAAGTCACGGTTTCCAGCTTGTCCGCCCACGCTTTGTCCTGATATCCCATTGAATATCCCTTTACATAAACGGCAAACTCCAAGCGATTGATATCGTCGTTAAGTAATCTCGTAATCGTCTGCACGACGTCTTTGGCATCGGAACGATGGCGCATTTCCCTTCGGATGCTACGCGCGATCGATCGCATGCAGGTGTATTTCGGCTTCAACTTCTTCATACGATATTCGTTCTCTAAGAGGGACATTAAAACATGAAGTGAGTCAGCGTCGTTGTTGTACAGGAAGTTATTTTCGAGTACTTTCTGTATGGACTGAAATTCATTCAGATTCAGCGACATGACTACCTCCTTGAATGATATAACCACATTATACACCATATCACTCGTCTCGGGTTACGCTAAATTTAACATTATATTCACACGTCAGTTCATTCTTATAAAAAAGATCGCGCTTTCTCCGTGGGGGAATAAGAAATCATTCAAGGATATACGCGTACATTGGCAGAATACCATTGTATCCAAAGTATAAAAAAAGAATCGACAAGAATTTTCTTCGTGTCGATTCTCAATACGATTTATTGAAATAATTTTGTGATCGCTTCCCAAATCTGCTTGAAGAAGTTGGCAATCTGGTCTAGAAGCCCACTATCTTGGGCTTTCTTGAATATGCCGTCTAACTCCGTTGTCAATTTTCCAAGCTGCTCTTTTACTTCCGGTGCAAGAACCGCTCCGGTCTGTTGGTATTTTTCGAACAATGCGATCAATCGATCGATCTGTTCGCGGCTGATCACGTGATTCAGCTCATATTTTTCAAGCGCTTCGTTGATAATCCGTTCGATATCTTCCTTTGTGGCCAGCTCACCTTGCTTTTCTTTCAGCGCCTGCAGTTCCGCCTTGATCATGGCAATTGCAGCATTGAACTGATCTGCAGAAAATGCGTTATCATCCTTGTGATCTTGGATGATGACATTGGTGGTTTCCAATTCTTCTTGTGCCACTTGCATCCGGTCTTGGTCGAGCAATTCTCCATTTGCGTCGAAAGCCTTAAATACGCCTGTCAGTGCACTTTCTCCCGTAACCGGACGGATCGCCCCGACTAAGATCCTGGCGTCGGTAACACCCGCGGTAATCGCTGCATTGGCGTATTGATTCGCCGCGATTTGCGTAATATTGTCCGGTGTTTTGATCGTAACCTCGACGCCGTTTCCTTTGTCCATCCTCGTCACCAACACGGAAGAGATCATCGAATCGTTGTTTGGGATTCCGTCGCCCAAGTAGCGAACGAGGTCATCGCCGGTTACGTTGATGCTGTTCACATTATCTCGGTTCTGAATGTCGAGCAGTTTGGCGGTCTCGCTGATTTGCTCGTCGTTTAGACTTCCGCCATAGGCAAATGTCGGCTTGCCCCATTTTTCGTTGATTACCGTCGTATCGATTGATTGTGCATAGGTAAAGCTTGGTGCAGCCATACCGATTAGAAGCGCTAGCACCAAAGCCGAATTCTTTAAGATCTTATTTTTCATTACCTTCCTCCTTAAAATGGTTCGAATACGAGCATTATAACAGAAGAATAAGGAGAGATTATTTAGCGATCGAGTACGCGTTGTAAGAAGGTACGCGTTCGTTCATGCTTCGGATTCGTAAAAATTTGGTCGGGACTTCCCTCTTCGACGATTACCCCATCCGCCATGAAAACGACGCGGTCGGCTACATCTTGAGCAAAGTGCATCTCATGGGTTACGACGACCATCGTCATCCCCTCTTCAGCGAGTTTCTTCATTGTGACGAGGATATCTCCCACCATCTCCGGATCCAATGAGGAGGTCGGCTCATCGAACAGCAACACTTCGGGCTGCATGCAAAGTGCTCTTGCAATTGCGACGCGCTGCTTCTGACCGCCTGAGAGTTGTTTGGGCTTTGCATGGATGAAAGGTCGCATTTGTACATAATCCAGATACTTAAGCGCCACATTTTCTGCGTGCTTGCGATCCTTCTTCAGTACTTTCTCCTGGCCCAGTATGCAGTTTTCCAGCACATTATAAGTGGCAAATAAATTAAATTGCTGAAATACCATTCCGAAATTTCTTCTAAATGCATTTAGATCATGCGTACCGTCCAGAACATTCTCACCCTTAAACCAGAGTTCTCCTCCGTCGGGCTGTTCGAGCAAATTCATGCAACGCAAAAGAGTCGATTTCCCCGATCCGGAAGGGCCAATGATGACGATCACCTCACCCTGCTTTACAGAAAAGTCGATATCCTTCAATACGACATGTGTTCCAAATGCTTTCTTGATATTCTTTACTTGGATCAAATCGTTCATACTACACCTGCTGTTGATTGAGCTGATAGTTCTCGGCTCCGTCCATTTTTGCCTCGATCAAGCGCAAAACTCTTGTGATGGAAAAGGTCAAGAAGAGATAGATAACACTCGTGATCGCAAAGGTTTCAAAGTAAAGGAAATTGAAACCGGCAACCGTTGCGGTTTGAAAGAAGAGCTCGGATACCCCGATTACATTGAGTACGGAAGAGTCTTTAATATTGATGATAAATTCGTTACCGGTCGCGGGCATGATATTGCGAATGGCTTGCGGCAATACGACATAGACCATCGTCTGCACATGATTCATACCAACCGCTTTGGCAGCTTCGTACTGTCCCCGATCTACGGCCAAGATCCCGCCTCTGACGATCTCCGCCATATAGGCACCCGTATTAATCGAGACGATGACGAATGCAGCCAGCATTCGGTTTAGGCGGATCCCGAAGAAGAGAGGAGCCCCGTAGAAGATCAGCATCGCTTGTACCATCATCGGCGTACCGCGGAAGACCTCGATATAAATCGAGGTCAACAGCTTGACGAATTTTAATAAGAATCTCTTACCGGGTGTAGTCGGCTCGGGTATCGTGCGAACGATCCCTACGAGAAGCCCGATCAGAAACCCGACCGTCGTGGCAACTAACGCGATGATTACCGTATTTCCGGCACCGCGTAGAAAGAACGGCCAGTTTTTTTGGAAAATCCCTATGATTTTGTCAAAATACATGAACGCTCCTCTTACTCATTGACCGGTTGATTCTTCGTCGCCTGATTCATGAGTTCTTTGCGCTCATCTTCTGTAATTTTCGAAAGCGCTTCGTTTACTTTGTCGAGAAGGTCGCTACCTTTCTTTAAGCCGACGGCAACCGATACTTCTTCAATCGGGGCATTGAAATTCGGATTCGGAGTGATATACGTGAATTTCGGATTCGCCTCGCTAGCACTTACCCCTTCCGGTAATTCCGATACATATGCGTCGATAATGCCCGTTTCCAAAGCGACTCGCATCGCACCGAAGTCGCTCATGGCAGTGTCTTTCTTTACACCCGCGATTTGGTCGATGACGCCGTAGTGGGATGTATTCAATTGACCGGTTACGGTGGCTCCGGAGAAGTCCTCAAGCTTCGTTGCACTCGCATACGGACCGTCCTTCAATACCACGATGACAAATTCCGACTGATAGTAAATATCGCTAAAGTCGATCGATTCTTTTCTCTCTGCCGTCGGGCTCATCCCCGCGATGATTGCGTCGATCGTACCCGAGCGAAGTGCCGGTTCGAGACCGTCCCATTCGATTTTCTCGATTACCAGTTCTTTGCCTAACGAATCGGCGATTCTTTTTGCGATCTCGACATCGTAACCGCCGGCAAACTCTTGTGAACCAGCGATCTTCACCGCGCCATTTTTGTCATCAAGCTGCGTCCAGTTGAACGGTGCATACATCGCTTCCAGCCCAACCGTGAAGGTCCCTTCTGCGGCTTTCTGCGTATCGCCTTCCGCAGCTGCTTGTGTTGCCGGCGTCTCCGCCTGACCGCAAGCCGTGAATGCGATAAGCAGTAAGGCTGTCAATGCGCCTAAAATTCCTTTTTTCATCCCCATGTCCTCCTAAAGTATTCGGTGGATTATAAAAGGCTTCGCCCCGAACAGGGCGAAGCCATCGCGTTACCACCTATTTTCGTGTGCTTCTCACAAAACACACCTTATCGGGTATCGAAATACCCTCTCGCTCTACCGGGCGAACCCGTCCTGTCGTACGTATACGACAATTTGCTCCTGGTTTTTTATTCACCGCAACCGCAACGCCTTGCTTTCAGCACTTGCAGGCTCTCTGGGGAAGCTTGATTCCGGCTACTCGACCATTCATTGCACTATAGCAAGTATATAAGATGCTATAACATCTGTCAAGAAAGGTCCTACACTCGTTTAGAAAAAACTCAACTGGTTCGTGTCCGGAAGATCATCGAGCATCGAGAACATCGCTAAGCCTTCCATCGCATTTTTATTGAGTTTCGTTCGCGCTAGCAAATCGTCCTTCGAAGTAAAGGGGCCACGATGTCTTTCTTCTCCCAGATCTTGTGCCATGGCATCACTTACCCCCGGAATCGCTCTAAGCGGGGGGATGACCACATCTTCTTTGCAAGAGAACTGCAAGGCAGGCGAATCGTACAAGTCGAATTTCCCGATCGTAATCCCTCTTCTATACATTTCGGAGGCTACATCGAGCATAATCATCTCCGCTTCTTCCTTCGCCGTCAATTTCGTGAACTCTTTCTTTCGAGCGCTCAATTCCAGAAAAGCCTCCGTTGTTTCACGCTGTCCTTGCAGAATCTCTTTCGGAATATCTTGAATTTTGATCGTGAAGAAGGAGGCATAAAACGCAGCCGGTCTGTGAACTTTGAACCATGCGATGCGATAGGACATCAATACATAGGCTACCGCATGCGATTTCGGGAACATATACTTGATCTTCTTACAAGAGTCGATATACCATTCGGGCACTTCCTTTGCTCGCATCTGCTCGACCATCTCAGGCGTAAGTCCCCTGCCTTTCCTCACATTTTCCATGATCTGAAAGCTCATCTTCTTCTCGAGCCCGGCGAGGATTAAAGAACGCATGATGTCGTCTCTCGTACAGATCGTATCCTTCAGCTGCGCCGTACCGGAGTCGATCAGGTCCTTTGCGTTTCCCAACCAGACATCCGTACCATGGGATAAACCGGATATTCGCACCAATTCGCCAAATGTCTTGGGATGTGTGCCTGCGAGCATTCCTTGGACGAACTGCGTTCCGAATTCCGGGATTCCCAAAGTCGAGATCGGCGGATCATTCTGTCCCGAGAAGATCTCCATCGTATCCGGGTCTCGCATCGGAACCGCATCCGGCTTAATGCCTGTCATATCTTCCAACAGACGGATCGTAGTGGGTACATCGTGCCCAAGGATATCCAGCTTCAGTATGCTCTCGTGGATCTTCTTATAGCTGAAATGGGTCGTGATGACGGAGGTGTCCGAACTGTCTGCCGGATGCTGTATAGGTGTAAAGTCGTGAATATGACGCTCCTGTGGCACGATCATGATCCCTCCGGGGTGCTGCGAACTGGCTCGCTTCACATCCAAAATGCCCCGCATCAGCCTTCTCTCTTCTGCCGGATGGCAATGAATATGCTTTTCCTCCAAGTACTTTTTCACATAACCGAAGGCCGTTTTGGATTGAATCGTCCCGATCGTGCCGGCGCGAATGACTTTATCGCCCCCGAAGAGCGACTCCACATACTTGTGCGCCTTCGACTGATATTCTCCGGCAAAGTTGAGGTCGATATCGGGTTCTTTATCGCCTTCGAAGCCAAGGAATACCTCGAAAGGGATGTCATGCCCGTCCTGATGCATCGGGGCATGGCAATGGGGGCAATCTTTTAGCGGCAAGTCGACCCCTGTATCGACAGAACCGTCTTCGACAAACTCCGAGTGCTTGCAGGTTTCGCATAAATAATGCGGTACCAGCGGATTCACTTCCGTGATCCCCGAAAAAGTAGCCGCCAAAGAAGAGCCGACCGACCCCCTGGAACCTACGACATATCCATCATCATTCGATTTTTTCACGAGCTTCTGCGCGATGATATACATGACCGCGTATCCGTGTGAGATGATCGAATGCAATTCTCTTTCGATCCTTGCCGACACGATCTCGGGAAGCGGATCCCCATACAGTCTGTGTGCTGTTTCATAGACGCTGTCTCGAAGCGTCTTTTCACTTCCTTCGATTCGCGGCGGATGCGTACCGGGTAAAACCGGTACGATCGCTTCGATCAAATCCGCGATTTGATTCGTATTGTGAATGACGATCTCTTCCGCTACTTCTTCTCCTAGGAATCCGAAAGCGTGCAGCATGTCGTCCGTCGAACGTAGGTACATCGGAATGTCCTGCTTCGGGTCCGTCATCTTCTTTCCGCTTTTGATAATATCTCGAAAGACCGCATCTTCTCTTCGCAAAATATGCGCATCCGAGGTCGCGACAACCGTCTTTCCGGCCAATTTCGCGACGCGGACGATCTCCTTTTGGATCTCTTTCAAGTCTTCCGTCCCTTTGCAATACCCGCGCGTTACGAGATTCACCCAGTTTTCGATCGGCTGCAACTCGATATAATCGAAGTCCTCCATCTTGCGGAGTAGTGTCTCTTCATCCGCGCCGTTCAGGATCGCTTGTACGATCGCGCCGTCTGCACAAGACGACCCGAGGAGAAGCCCCTCTCGGTGCAAGCGCAGATCTTTCCATGTCACTCGAGGAGTCATGTAAAAGGTATTTAAGTGTGACTTGGTGACCAATTCATACAAATTTCGTAAGCCAACCAAATTTTTCGCAAGCAAATTTACGTGTACGGGACGGTTTTTTCCGGGATTTCTTTCCGATTCGATTTCGTTGATCGACACGCTCACGGCATCCGGCTCGACCTCTGCGATCTTCAGCAATTTTACAAATAATTTTGCCGTAGCCTCCGCATCATCCAACGCGCGATGATGATTGGACAAGGGAATACCCAGCTGCTTCGTCAACCGGTCAAGCCGATGGCTTCTTTGATCGGGAAATAGGAGTTGTGCAAGGGCAAGCGTATCGAAACTCGGGAAATTCCACTCATAACCCAGATTTTTCGCATCACGGCTGACAAACGAAATATCAAAATCGGCATTGTGCGCGACCAAAACCGAGCCCTTCGCGAATTCAAGAAACTCCGGCAATACCGCATCGATCGTGGGCTGTCCCTTCAGATGGGCATCCGTTATTCCGGTTAAGGTGATGATCTCGTGTGACAAAGCCTCTTCCGGGTCGATGAAAGCGGAAAACCGGTCCATAACCTTTCCGTCTACGAGCTTAACGGCACCGATTTCGATGATCTTATCCGATCGTTGGCTAAGGCCGGTCGTCTCCAAGTCAAATACGACGAAAGCATTGAAAGAACTTTCATCGATTGTGTTCTTCATGATCGACGGTCTTTCTTCTACTACATAAGCTTCCATTCCATAAATCGGTTTGATCCCGTATTGCCGCGAGAACTCCGCGATATCGGGAAAGGACTGCACGACACCGTGGTCCGTAATAGCAACGGCGTTGTGCCCCCACGATTTTAAGATCGGAAACAATTCTTCGGGCTTAATCAAGCCATCCAAGGCAGACATCGAAGTATGCAAATGAAGCTCTACCCGCTCTTCTAAACCGCGTTCCAATCGATTCGGCTCCCTTTCGGTCGGAACTTCTTCGATCTTGTACACGCGCAGAATATCGCAGCGGGAAAAATGGTCCGCCGTATACTCTCCATATAGCTTTACAAGATTTCCGGCTTTGATGACAGACTTCACATTGCCGGATTCCATTTCTTTCATGGAAGTAAAATACTTTGCAGAAGTACTGGCGGCTTGATCGTAGATATCAAATGAATAGATTACGCGATTCCTTTTGGTAATAAACGGATCCCCTACCTCCGTAATCTCGGCAATGACGGTGACACTGGTGTCGTTCGTGCTCAACTCGGAGATTCCGGTGAGAGGAGGGTCATTCTTGCGGCTTCCCGGGCTCCAACGATCGTAGTCATCTGATGTAATGGTGCGTGCCCGTTTCGGGTCCACTTGTACTTTCACGGGGATAAATAGGTCTAACGACTCATGTGAATCCTCTGTTCGCAAATCCGTTTCCGATTGAACTTTCAATTGAAAATGTGAGGTCGGGTATTCTTTTGACAAAAAGCCTCGGAGATTTTCATCCAGCTCCATCTCGAAAAACCGTTCTTCCAGCAGTGGATTGGGAAATTGAATCAATAGGATCTCTTTTTCTACCTGAACAAAAAAAGTCTCAGCAAACCCCTTTAACGAGGGGAGTTGGTCGATCAAATAGTCCGTTACGATTTGCTCGATAGGTAAGGTAGTCGTTTCCGGTTCCGGCTCTGCCAGCGCGAATTCTTCCGCATCAATTTCGATTTCCCACCCCGGGAATTTTGCGGAAAGAATTTTGATCAGCTGTTCCGTTTGTTCCCGGTCCAGCGGTCCGGTAGACAAAGATAAGCTGAACAAATCCTTATCGACCACAATATTTTTAATGATCACTTCATCCGCAAAAGAATCTTGCGTCGTGATTCCAAGTGATCGGAGCGTAATCTCATTACGCATGAAGCTCGCTCCGATCCAACTTTTCTATTTCTTCCAGTAATGCGTTCAAAAGTTCCTCTTCGGGTACCTTGCGGATGACTTTCCCTTTCGCAAACACAAGCCCTTCACCAAAGCCTCCGGCAATTCCCAGGTCGGCTTCCTTCGCTTCTCCCGGACCATTCACGGCGCATCCCATGATCGCAATCGTGAGATTTCCCTTGAGCCCCGAAAAGCGCTCTTGTGCTTCTTCCACAATCGACAACAAATCGATCTTCGTACGCGCACAGGTTGGGCAGGAGATGATGTCAATCCCTTCTTTGCGCAACCCGACTGCCTTTAGGATTTCCCTTCCGGCCTTCACTTCCTCGATCGGATCCGCGGTTAAGGACACGCGTAGAGTATCGCCGATGCCCTCTGCAAGGAGCGTGCCGATCCCGACCGCTGACTTGATGATGCCCGAATACGCGGGACCCGCTTCTGTGATCCCCAAGTGGAGCGGATAATTCGACTTTTCTGAAAAAAGGCGGCACGCTTCGATCGTATCCATCACGCGGCTCGACTTTAACGCAATTTTCATGTCGAAGAACCCCATGTCTTCGAGCTCTTCGATTTGTAAGAGTGCGCTTTCCACGATACTGCGCGGGTTGACTCCGCCGTATCGATCGATCATATCTTGACGCAAGGAACCGGAATTGACCCCGATTCGTATCGGGATACCGGCCGCTTTACATGCATCTACAATTTCATTGACTTTCTCTTTCCCGCCGATATTGCCGGGGTTGATTCGAAGACAGTCACAACCGTTTTCGATCGCCATCAGGGCCAAGCGATAGTCGTATTGAATGTCGGCGATAAACGGCATCTTTACTCTTGCCTTGATCTTGGGGATCGCTTCCGCATCTTCTCGATCATTGACCGCAGAGCGAATCAAGTCGCACCCGGCTTCCTCCAATTGGAGCATTTGGGCTACCGTCTTTTCCACGTCTTTCGTGTCGGTATTGGTCATCGATTGCACCGACACCAAGGCTCCGCCGCCAATCGCGACAGAGCCTACAAAAATTTGTTTCGTATTGTCTCGTTTCATATCAACCTCCGAAAATTCCCAGATTGAGTACATCTTTAAAAGTCACGATCAAGATCAAGATCATGAGAAGCACGAATCCGATCAAGTGCACGATATTCTCCTTTTCAGCCGGCAGCGGTTTGCCACGCACTCCTTCGATTAAGAGAAATAGAATTTTTCCGCCATCGAGTGCCGGAATCGGCAGTAAATTAAAGAAACCGACGTTGACGCTGATCATCGCCAGAAGAAGCATGACGGAATACGCACCCATCTGACTGGCTTGCCCGATCGTAGAGATAATCCCGATCGGCCCGGACAGATCCTTCAAACCGACTGCTCCTCGAAAGAGTTGCACAAAGAAGTTTACCATCATGGTCATCATCATCCAAAAGGCGGACATCGCATTATGAAAAGTCTTACTGAAGTCCTTCTCCATCGCCGGAACGATCCCGATCAGCACTCGGTCCGACTGCGTGTCTTTTGTCGGGGTCACGGTATGCGTAATCCGTTCGCCGGATCTTTCTGCGACGATCGGTACGGGTTCATCTGCCGTGAGTCCGGCTACGCTGTTCAGCAAATCGTCATAACTCGCGATCTGGACTCCGTCAATTTCCACGATCCGATCGCCGATTTCAAAGCCTGCCGATTGGAGGGCGGATTTCTCTGAGAATCGCTCGATTACCGGGACTTCATGCCCGCGAAAGCCGTAGAGCAATAGCAGCACGAGGATCGCGAGTACAAAATTCATCGTAGCGCCCGCCACGAGGACTGCAAATCGCTTTGGGACGGATGCCTTCGCATAACTTCTCGGGTCGTTGGAAGCTTCCTCCTCCCCTTCCATCGCGACATAGCCGCCGATGGGGAGTGCACGCACGGCGTACTTTGTTTCAGGACCTTGTTTTTGAAACAGCAAGGGTCCCATGCCTATACTGAATTCATTGACTCGAATTCCGAGTCGCTTCGCTACGATAAAATGACCGAACTCGTG
>CAZFWK010000036.1:0-13566 GCA_964522555.1 uncultured Peptoniphilaceae bacterium
TCGCCTCAGAGTCGCACTTATGGACATCCCCTGATTCCGTCACTGACTCTACGATATTTCTATACATCGTTCGCTATTGATATTCACGAACGAGAGGTTTGTCAGCGCTCTGGGGTGTTACCTCGTGTAACACCGATTTGATGTGAGTCATGTATGAAGAGGAATCGAATCCTATCGAAGGAGATCCCCAGCCCACGGTGCCAGACAAGCTGAGCACCCTACGATCGTTAGCCTATTTTATCCCACGAAAAAACTGCTTCGGGTTTCCCCAAGGCAGTTTTGACTGTAGAAAATGTTATTTTCAAGATGGAGTGAAGGAGAGCCCGGTTTACCCCTTGAGGCCATATCCTGGCCGAGCGGTCCGTGAGCGTGCCGAAAGGGGTATACCGGGCTCGACTGAACGGACTTTGTCATCACTTTGAACTGCCTCGGGTTTCCCCAAGGCAGTTTTTATATCTTTGATTTAGCCAGTGTCAGTGTTGGTGCCGGTTTTTTGAAGTGGATTTCGAATTGGCCGATTAGAGCCGAGGATACGACGGTCGTGAGGAAAGAGAAGAAGATTCTCGCGAGCGGGATGTAAGCGAGCGATAGCGCCAGCACTACGAAATCCGATAAGAAATACGCTTTCGCCAGGGACAGCTTCAGTTTCTTCGACAGGAAGAATGCGAGTACGTCGTCTCCGCCGGCGGCGCCGCCTTGCGATACGACGAGTCCGCAGCCGATCCCGATTCCCGTGCCGCCGATCAGTGACGCCAGCAGTGGATAGGGGAAAAGTTCGGGAAGGATCGGTCCGATCGCGAGAAACAATTTATAAAAGCACGCAAACACCAGTGCGGCCGTGAGGGTTCTTCTGCGGAAGTTTTTCCCGAATAGGGAGAGCCCGAGTGCCAAGCCGCCAAAATCGAGGATGGGGCTTACGATGGCGGGGTCTAAGCCCAGCACTTTGTACGAAAACATCGTGAGTCCGAGGATTCCGCCTTCGGTGATCTTGGCGGGCATATGGACATTGACGACGGTGAAGGCCATGATCGCACAGCCTAAAAGAACACGAAAAAATCCCTTCTTCGTGAGGGACATGGAACGCAGCAAACGTTCAAACATGATACCACCTTTCTACTTTCTTTGTCATGGGAAGTTGCCGGCCGCGAGCGGTCGGTTCGTTCTTGTACTTGAAATTGATGGCGTTGATGCTTTTTTGTTTGCTGATTTTTTCTTATAAAAACTCTGAGCTTCTCTCCACCTTTTTCGCCGTTGCAAATCCCACATCAGGCATTTGTGCGGCTCTTCATCAGTGTTTAGGCATCAGATAAAAACTGCCTCTTGGCAGCCACCGGAGCATTTAATACCGTATATAGGATACCACAAAACGAGGTGTCCGGTCAATTTTTGTTAGCGGCTGCGCAGGATGTCTTTCGCGATGGGTGTATAAAAAAGCTCGCGGACGCGTTCGCTGTCTTTTGTGAGGGTGAGGATCCACATGATCTTTGCGAGCACGCATTCGGTCGTCATGTCGTAGGCTTCCAGTATATTTACTTGCTCTTTTAGCGAATGGCCGACTTGATAGACCCCTAAGTCGGAGCCGTCGTTTTGCACTTGGGTCGTCATGATCACAAATTTTCCGCGTGCGGCGTAGTCTGTGATGAGCTTGTGAAAGTCGTTCGCATTCGGAAGTCCGCCGACGCCGAAACTTTCGATGATGACGGCATCTTTTGTTTCGAGCATATAGGACAAAAGCCCCGGGTCCGGCACGGGGATCAGCTTCATGAGGCCGACATTGTGGTTGAGCTCCGTGTAGAAAACGGGCTCGGGCAGCGTTTCGGGTTCGAAATATTGCATGAGGAAGTCGTCTTGGATCGTCGCGATATAAGGGTAGTTGATGCTCGAGAAGGCGCGGAAGTTTTTCGAGCGGGTCTTTCTCGCACGGGTGCCCAAGATGACGGTGCCATTAAATACGATGACGACACCGCCGATCGAGTCGGAGGCGGCACATAGAAAGGCATCTTGCAGATTGATCTTGGAGTCCGTATTCTCTTGATTGATCGGCTTTTGCGCACCGGTCAGGACGATAGGCTTCTTCGCCCCTTGGATCAGATATGAGAGTGCCGCCGCCGTATAGGCCATCGTGTCGGTTCCGTGGCTTAAGACGAAGCCGTCGTAGCGGTCGTAATTTTCTTGGATGAGGCGTGCCGTTTGCACCCAGTGCGAGGGCGTGATGTCGGTCGAGTCGATCGAAAAGAGCGTCGTGCATTCCACATCGCAAAAGGACTGCACAGTCGGCACATAGGCCAGGATTTGTTCGGGCGTCATTTCAGGTGCAAGGCCGTCCGGGGTGATCTCCGAGGCGATCGTACCGCCCATTCCGATCATCAAAATTTTTTTCATGAAGCTTGTCTCCTTTCAATCGCGTTTCCCTTACTATAGCACGGATGAAAGCGTTACGACTAGCGAAATATACGAAAATTGTAGGAAAGTGAGAAAGCAGTTGTGTACTTGCGTTCAGTAACTTTCTTGCATCGAACGCTTGTATATTATCGTGGATTGTGTCAAAATGTTTGTAAACCTGAAGCACGATCTCGGGTATCTCAGGCAGCGTAGTCTGTCTACTCAATAGGGGGGAATATGATGAAGAAATCTGTACAACTGCTATTGGTCCTCGTTTTAGTGGTAAGCTTGTTTGCGGGCTGCTCGCAACCGGCAACCAATACCGGGGCAACCGAAGCCGGCGCACCTGCGGCCGGAGGAAAGGTCATAAAGATCGGCGTATTTGAGCCGGTAACCGGAGAAAACGGAGGCGGAGGCTTCCAAGAAGTAATGGGTATGCGTTACGCGAATAAAGTGAAACCGACGATTGAGATCGGTGGCGAAACATATAATATCGAACTCGTCGAAGTCGACAACAAGTCCGACAAGACGGAAGCGACCGGTGCCGCTTCGAGCTTGGTGTCCAGCCAAGTATCCGTTGTATTAGGCTCATACGGCTCGGGCGTATCCATCGCGGCTGGCCCCATCTTTGAAGAAGCGCAGATCCCCGCGATTGCACCGTCAGCTACGAATCCGCAAGTTACACAAGGGAATGAATACTACTTCCGCGTATGCTTCTTGGATCCGTTCCAAGGAAAAGTTATGGCGACCTACGCTATCGAAGGCGGCGCGAAGACCGCTGCCGTCATCACGCAATTGGGAGACGACTACAGCTCGGGTCTCGGAAACTTCTTTAAGAATGCTTTTGTCGAACAAGGCGGCACCATCGCATCGGAAGAACAATTCCAAACCAACCAAACCGACTTTAGAGCGATCTTAACCAATATCAAAGCGGCGAACCCGGATGTAATCTTTGCACCGTCCTCGATCGCAACGGCTCCGCTTCTGATCCAACAAGCGCGTGAGCTTGGCGTTACCGCAAAGATCATGGCGGGCGACACTTGGGAGAACCAAACGATTATCGAAAACGCCGGCGATGCAGCGGAAGGCGTTGCTCTTTCGACTTTCTTCGACGAAGCCGACACATCCAATCCGCAAGCAGGCGACTTTGTAAAGGGCTTTAAAGAGTTTGTAAAAGCGGACCAAGAACTTCTCACCAAAAACGGTGGAGAAGGGGTAGCAGCCGTATCGGCTCTGGGCTACGATGCGTACAATGTCGCGTACGACGCGATCAAAGCCGCCGGGTCCACCGACTCGGTCGCTATCAAGGATGCACTGAAAGGCATCACGCATGAAGGCGTTACCGGAGCTATCAGCTTCGACGAAAACGGCGATGCGCTTAAGGATATGGCGTATATCAAGATCATTGAAGGCGGCCAGTTCAAATTTGACAAGACCGTCAAGACAAAATAACGAACGCTTGAAGGGCGGCGGCTTTCGGCTGTCGCCTTTCTTCTCGTTAAAAAGATCATTTGAGGGACTCTTATGACACTTACTACTTTTTTACAGCACTGTTTGACCGGAATCAGCCTAGGTGGCGCTTACGCTTTGATCGCAATCGGGTATTCCATGGTATACGGGATCTTACTCCTTATTAACTTTGCTCACGCAGATATTTTCATGATGGCTGGCTATTTCATGATCTTTGCGATCGCTGTGATGCCTTGGCCGGTTGCCCTGGTCGTCGTCATTGTAACGACGATACTTCTCGGCGTGACGGTCGAGAAGGTGGCATACAAGCCGCTTCGTTCCGCTCCGCGAATGTCGATCATGATCAGTGCGATCGGTGTTTCGTATTTGCTGCAAAACCTGGCAACGTATCTCTTTTCGGCATTGCCGCAAGCGTATCCCGCGATTCCGCTTTTGAAAAGACCGATTACGATCGGCAATTTGAACTCATCTTTTGTCACTTTCCTGACTCCGATCTTGACACTGGCACTCGTAATCGGCTTGATGCTACTCTTAAACAAGACGAAAGTCGGGATGGCCATGCGCGCGGTTTCAAAAGACTACGAAACCTCGAAGCTCATGGGGATCAAGATCGACCGGATTATCACCCTTACGTTTATTATCGGCTCGGCACTGGCCGCAGTCGGCTCGATTCTCTACTTTACGGACAGAATGTCGGTGACGCCGTTTAGCGGAACGCTCCCGGGGCTCAAGTGCTTTGTAGCGGCTGTACTGGGTGGGATCGGCAGTGTGCCCGGGGCGGTCATCGGCGGCTTTTTGATCGGCATTACCGAAACTTTCCTCGTAGCGTTCGGCTACTCGACCTTCAGCGACGCGTTTACTTTCCTTTTGCTCATACTCATTCTTCTCTTCAGACCGACCGGTCTTATGGGCGAGTCGCTGACGGAGAAAGTGTAATGGTGGCGGTATGACAAAAACGATCAACCCCAAACATCGCATCTATTCGGTGATCGCACTCTTGGGGATCGCCGGCATCTTTATCTTTTTGGAAATGAATAAGACGACCTTTGCATGGGGCGGGATGGCGATAACGGTCATCCAAAAATCGCTGATTTTCGCGGTAGTCGCTGTGTGCATGAACCTCTTGAACGGCTTTACGGGGCTTTTCTCTTTAGGGCAAGCGGGTTTTATGGCGATCGGCGCCTATGTGACGGCGATCCTCACGATTCCCGTCGATAAGATCGAAGGCGTCTACTATATGTCGGGGATCGCACCGTGGCTTCGGAGCGTAAAAGAAGTACTCTCCATTTTGCCGGAACCCGTTTTGATCATCGTCGCACTCTTGATCGGGGCGTCCATCGCAGGGATTTTCGCTTACTTGATCGGGATCCCGGTACTGCGCTTAAAGAGCGACTATTTGGCGATCGCAACGCTCGGCTTCTCCGAGATCGTTCGCGCGATCATTTCGAGCCCGCAGCTCGACCAAATTACCAACGGGTCCTATGGGTTAAAAAATATTCCGGGGCTCGCCATATCGACCCCCGGCGGCATCTTGCCGATGGGCTTCGGTGCGCTTATCGTCCCGCTTCTTTTCGCGATCGTGACGATCGGCTTCATCGTGTTGGTCATCCGCTCGAGCTACGGCAGAGCGTTCCAAGCGATTCGAGAAGACGAAGTCGCGGCGGAAGCGATGGGGATCAATCTCTTGAAGCATAAGCAAATGTCGTTTGTCATCAGCTCCTTTATTACGGCGCTCGCAGGCGGGATGCTCGCGATGTTTATGCGCTCGATCGAAGCGAGAACCTTCTCGATCATGCTGACTTACGATCTTCTTTTGATCGTCGTAATCGGCGGCTTGGGGAGCATAACGGGAAGCGTACTGGGTGCGTTCGTCGTCACTTTTGCGAAGGACTGGATCCTCCGCTTCTTCGACCAACCGCTGTTGATCGGGACTTTCCAAGTGCCGCTCTTACGAATGGGCTTTCGAATGGTCGTGTTCTCCGTACTGCTGATGCTCGTCGTCTTGTTTTACCGAAGAGGTCTGATGGGGAATCGAGAATTCAGCTGGGCAGGCCTAGGGCGGATCTTCTCCGGAAAGAAAAAGAAGCCCGATAGCGTCGTGCCCGACATCCCCGATCCCGAACCGATGGAGACGGCACCGCTCACCCCGACTCCGGAAGAGTCGGTCGAACCGGAAGAGGACAAACGCCATGAATGAAAATAAACCCGTACTCCGAGTCGAAGATCTGACCATGCAGTTCGGCGGGGTCGTGGCGGTCAACAATTTGAGTCTCGAGATCTATAAAGGGGAAATCGTCGCGCTGATCGGGCCGAACGGCGCCGGTAAGACGACGGCCTTTAACGTCATTACCGGCGTGTATCTGCCGACCAACGGTCAAATTATCTTGAAAGACGAAGTGATTTCGGCAGGAGTCCCGACGGGCAAGATGCAAAAGCTTTATGCCGGGGAAAACAAGGGAAAATACAGCAAAGTAGTCGACCTGACGCCCGATGTGATCACCAAGAAGGGAATCGCGAGGACGTTTCAAAATATCCGCTTGTTCAAAAAGCTTTCGGTTTTTGAAAATGTGTTGATTTCGCATCATATGAATTTGAAGGCTGGGCTTTTTAATGCAGCGTTTCGCATGAACAAAGCCGAAGAAGAGCAGATGGAGAAGGAAACTTGGGAGCTTCTCCGAAGGGTTCGTCTGGAAGATTTGGCCAATGAGGTAGCCGACAATCTCCCGTACGGAAAGCAGAGGCGCTTAGAGATCGCGCGTGCACTCGCCACGCACCCGAAGATGCTACTCTTAGACGAGCCTGCAGCGGGCATGAACCCACAGGAGACGGACGAAATGTCCGACTTTATCCGAGAGCTGAAAGAAGATTTCGGGCTTACGATTCTCGTCATCGAGCATCATATGAACTTGATCATGAACCTGTCCGACCGAATCTATGTCATCGATTTCGGCAAGTTAATCGCAACGGGTACACCGGATGAGATCCAAAACAATCCGGCCGTCATCCAGGCGTATTTGGGGGTAGAAGAATGAGTTTACTTGAAATCAGAGATTTGCGCGTCTCGTACGGCGGGATTGAAGCCTTAAAGGGCATCAGCTTCGACGTAGAGGAAGGGCAGATCGTAACCCTCATCGGCGCAAACGGCGCGGGTAAATCGACCACGCTGAAGGCCATAAGCGGCCTTGTGCAACCCACTACTGGGACGATTCGCTACAACGGCAAAGAGATCCAATCGCTCGACTCGCAAAAGATCGTGGAGGGTGGGATCGTGCTGGTGCCGGAGGGAAGAAAAGTCTTCCCGAATCTTACGGTAGAAGAAAACTTGCGGATCGGCGCGTATTTGAACCGAAACAAGGCGGAGGTGGCCGAAGAGCTTGCGATCGTGTACGAGCTCTTTCCGAGGCTCCAAGAGAGAAGCTGGCAGGCGGCCGGGACCCTTTCCGGCGGCGAGCAGCAGATGCTCGCGGTAGGGCGCGGCTTGATGGCGAAGCCCAAAGTGATGATGATGGATGAGCCTTCGCTGGGGCTTGCGCCGCAGCTGGTGCGAGATATCTTCGCGATCATCGACCGAATCCACGACATGGGGGTTACGGTGCTCTTGATCGAGCAAAATGCGAATGCCGCGCTAAAGATAGCGGATCAAGCGTATGTATTGGTGACGGGGGAGATCACGAAGACCGGCTCGGGCGCTTCGCTTCTCAATGATCCAGAAATTCGCGATGCGTATCTCGGGGTAAGCACCAAGACGGATGCACACTAAATTCTAAAGGAGACCACGGTTCGGTTGAGCCGTGGTTTTGATTTGGGTGTCATAAATCGTATTTTCGTGAGTTTTACTTGCTTGGGGGTATCAAATAAGGGAGAGGGTTGAAGAAAGTGAGATACGGTTATGAAAGTGATTATTATCGGGGCGGTTGCAGGGGGTGCTACTGCAGCGGTTCAAGTTCGAAGAAATGATAAAGAGGCGCGCGTCGTCGTGTACGAGAAGGATGTGGATATTTCCTATTCCTCGTGCGGTTTGCCGTATTATATCGGCGGGTTGGTCGATGAGATTTCCGATTTGGTTCCAAGGGGCGCGGCTTTCTTTAAAGAGAAGCACGATATCGACGTGTGTACCGGGCACGAGATTACGAAGATCGACCCGAAAGAGAAAGGGGTTGTGGGAGTGAACCTTTCGACGGGGGAAACCTTTGAGGATTCCTACGACAAGCTGATCATCGCGACCGGCGCTACGGCTGTGCGGCCGAAATTGCCGGGTTCCGATCGGGAGCATGTGTTTACCTTGCGCACGGTGCAGGATACCCTTCGGATCAAAGAATTTATCGAGGAGCGAAAGCCGAAGTCCGCCGTGATCGTAGGGACGGGCTTTATCGGGATGGAGATGCTCGAGAATTTGGATGCGCTGGGGATCCCTACGGCGATTCTGGCGAGGAGCAATCGTATCGCCTCTCACTTGGATGAGGATATGGGGTCGTTCTTGGAAGAGAAGCTCTTGAAAAGGAAGGCCGATATTCGAAAGAAGACGGATGTGCAAGAGATCTTTGCCGATCACATTCTCACCAAAGAAGGAGAAGAGATCCCGGCGGAGCTCGTATTATTTGCGACCGGAATCCGTGCGAATACGAAACTCGCGGAAGAGGCCGGCGTGGCGATTGGGGATGCGAGAGCGATTGCCGTAAACGACGTGATGCAGACGAATGTGGAGCATATCTACGCGTGCGGCGATTGCGTCGAGGTGCCGTTTCTTTTAACCGGAAAACCCGTGCACATCCCGCTTGGTACGACGGCGAATAAGGCCGGAAAGGTCGCGGGCGACCATATTACCGGCGGGACTTTGCGCTTTCGGGGGATCTTGGGTACGAGTATCTATAAGCTCTTCGACATGACGATTGCGTCCACCGGGCTGACCGAAAAGAAGGCGGTGGACAACGGGTTTGCGGTCGTTACAAAGAGACTTTCCCGCTACGACAAGACGGACTACTTCGGAGGAAAGCCGATGGAGATCAAAGCCGTGATCGAGAAAAGCACGGGTCTACTGCTGGGCGTACAGGCGATCGGGGTGGACGGGGTCGACAAGCTGATCGATCTGGCGGTGGTTGCGATTACCGAGAAGATGAGCGGAGATGATGTGTATCACTTGGATCTCTCGTACTCGCCGCCGTATTCGACTCCAACCGGCCCGCTACAGTATCTCGGCTTGCTGATGCGAAGCGTATAAGCGATCGCTTCTTGAAGGAGAACCTGATGAAGTCGTCTGTACCTGTAATGGAAGCGCCGCAAGAGAGGCGCAATTACTACTTGGGCATTACCATGATGTTGATCTCCGGACTCGGATTTGCTTGCATGAATCTTTTTATCCGATTGTCCGGCGATCTTCCCACTTTGCAAAAGACTTTCTTTCGAAATGCGGTTGTATTCTTTGTCGCGCTCTTTTTTGTCTCGAGAGAGCTCAAGGGCCACAAGAAATTGATCCGCACGAAAAGCGAAGGCTTTTGGCTGGTGATCCGCTCCGTATTGGGGCTTTTTGGCGTGTTCGCAAACTTTTATTCGGTCGACCACATTCCGATCGCGAATGCCTCGGTCCTAAACAAACTCTCTCCATTTTTTACGATCATTTTCGCCGCGCTATTTCTAAAGGAGAGAGTGAATAAGGTGCAAGTGATCAGTATCTTTACGGCTTTTGTCGGCGTAATCCTTTTAGCAAAGCCGGATGCCGCGGCGCTCAACCAAGTCTTTCCGACCTTGATCGCGATTGCGGGCGGCATTTTGGCGGGCGCGGCGTACACTTGCATTCGCTATCTGGTGAGACAAGGCACGAGCGGGTCGGTGATCGTACTTTTCTTTTCCGCATTTTCCTGCATCGCGCTTTTGCCGAGCTTGATCTTAAACTTCGAGCCGATGACGACCGAGCAGTGGGTCTATATGTTTCTGTTGGGGGTCGGAGCGGCCTTCGGGCAGTACGGGATCACTTTCGCCTATAAATACGCGGCACCGAGTCGCATTTCGATCTTCGACTATTCCATGGTGCTGTTTGCGATGATCCTAGGAGTACTCTTCCTCGATCAGGTTCCGGACTTCTGGTCGTTATTGGGAACGGCGATTGTATTTGTGGCTTTCTTGATGATGTTTTTATACAATCGCAGAGCGGCATCGCACCGTGCTTAGAAGGGTGTGACTTGCTATTCGCAAGTCGAAGTGATACGATACAATCAATCAAATATTTCTGGGGGAACATTTTTGTTGAGAAGGTTAAAACCTGACCCTTTGAACCTGTCAGTTAACACTGTCGTAGGGAAGATCTTTCGCTAAGTCTTTTTGAGTACTTTTCTATGGAAAAGTACTCTTTTTTTCATAGTTTTGTACGATTTGGCATCTATCAGGGAAAGTCTTTCCCCCCGGAATTTTGAAATATGAAAACGATTCGGGGGATATCATGATCAAACAAGAGTTGGAAAATCGAATCGCTGCAGCCGTCCAAAAGGTAAGGGAGTCCAATCCGATGGCTCCTTCCATAACCAATTTTGTGACGATTAACTTTGTCGCGAATGCGCAAATTGCCGTGGGAGGGGCTGCGGCGATGGTTTTTATGCCGGATGAGGCGGAGCGCATCGCGCAGATGGATGGCGCGATGTACGTGAATGTAGGGACTCTTATGCCAAGTCATCGGGATGTCATGCTCCATGTAGCGAAGAAATTGCGAGAAGAACAGAAGCCCTGGGTATTGGATCCGGTTGCGATCGGGATCGGGTCGATGCGAACGGAGATCCTGCATCGCTTCAAGGAAGAGAAACCGACGATCATCCGAGGAAATCCTTCCGAGATCCTCGCGTTGGCGGGGCTGTGGGAGTTGGAAGGCGGTACGCGCGCGTCGACCGTACGCGGTGTGGATTCGACCGACCCGGTCGAAAATGCGAGAGAGGCGGCCGTAGCCCTCGCAAGATGGACGGGCGGGGCGGTTGCCGTGTCGGGGGTTGTCGACTTGGTGACGGACGGCGAGCTGGTCGTGTATTCGCACGGAGGCTCCCACTTTATGGAGCGGATCACGGGAGCGGGCTGCGCTTTGGGCGGGGTGTGCGCCGTGTATGCTTCGTGTGCGGACCCCTTTATGGCTGCGCTCACTGCGACGCAAGCCTTCAACCTGGCGGGCAAGCGCGCGGGGGAGGCTTCGCGAGGGCCGGGAAGCTTCGAAGGTAACTTTCTCGACGAATTGTATTTGGCGACGCCCGAGGAGGTCGCGGCAAATCCGTTCCAAATGGAGACGGAGGAGGTGCTCGTATGAGAAGTAAATTCGATATTTCAGCGTATCTCGTAATCGGCCCCGAGAATACATCGGGTCGGTCGGTGGTAGGGATTGTAAAGGATGCAGTGGAAGCCGGATTTACTTGCATCCAGCTCCGATCGAAGACGGCTTCGGCCATGGAGATGATCGACCTCGCAGAAAAGATTGCGAAGGGGATCGAGGCGCTTGGAAAGTCGGATGCGGTCACGCTGTTAATCAACGACCGATTGGATGTGGCGCTGGCAGCGAGGATGAAGGGCGTGAAGGTCGACGGGGTTCATGTCGGGCAAAGCGATATTCCGGTCGAGGTGTGTCGCAAGTACTTAGGAGAGGATGCGGTCATCGGGCTTTCCGCCCCAACGGAGGAGATTTTGACTTATATGGAAAGTGCAGATATTCGAGAGATCGACTATTTTGGAGCCGGACCCCTCCATGCAACGCCCACAAAAGTCGATTGTGGCTTGGATTCAACCGGAACCTTTCGATCCAAAAGTTACGAGGAGATCGCGGAGCTAAGCCGAATCAGCAATCGTCCGGTCGTGTTCGGTGGAGGGGTGAAGGCGGAGCATCTTGCCGATTTGGCAAAAACAGGAGTAGATGGATTCTTTGTAGTCAGCGCGATCACCGAAGCGAGTGACCCGAGGCGCGCTGCGGAAGAGATGGTCAGAATATGGAAAAAAGCAAAGCGATGAAGACGGCTCTTACTATCGCCGGCAGCGACTCTTCCGGTGGCGCGGGGATCCAGGCCGATATCAAGACGATGACCGCGCATGGAGTCTATGCGATGAGTGCGATTACGGCGCTGACCGCACAAAACACACTGGGGGTAACGGGGATTTTCGAGGTGAGCCCGGAGTTCTTAGCGGCGCAATTGGACGCCGTATACACGGATATCACGCCGGATGCGATCAAGATCGGCATGGTTTCTTCCACGTCCCTGATCGAGGTGATTGCGGAAAAGTTGGTGCAATATGAGGGCGTGAATCTCGTGGTGGATCCGGTGATGATTTCGACGAGCGGGTCTGTGCTGATTGCGCCGGATGCGATCCAAGCGCTCGAGTCGAGATTATTTCGACTTTCAAGTGTGCTCACGCCCAATATTCCGGAAGCGGAAATCCTATCCGAACGAGCGATTCATAGCGCGGAGGATATGGTGGAAGCAGCTCGAATCATCGGGTCGAGATTCGGGTGCGCCGTCCTTTGCAAGGGCGGGCATTCGGTCAACGATGCCAACGATGTTCTCTACCATAACGGGTCGTTTCGCTGGTTTTACGGCGAGCGAATCCAAAACGAAAACACGCACGGTACGGGTTGTACTTTGTCGAGCGCAATCGCTTCGAATCTGGCGCTGGGTTACGTGCTCGATACGGCCATTAAGAGGGCGAAAGCGTATATTTCGGGCGCACTACGCGCAGGGCTGAACTTAGGTCGCGGAAGCGGCCCGCTACATCACATGTGGAATTTACAGAAGGAGACGGAAAATTGAGAATTTACAGCACACAAATGGAAGCGGCAAGAAAAGGGATCATCACAAAGGAACTGCGGATCGTAGCAGAGAAAGAGCGCATGACGGCAGAGGAGGTTTTGCCGCTTGTGGCATCCGGAAAAGTGGTGATCTGTGCGAACCAATTGCATACTTCGCTCGATCCCGAGGGAATCGGTTCGATGCTGAAAACCAAGATCAATGTGAATCTGGGGGTTTCGAGGGACTGCAAAGACTACGATTTCGAGCTCGACAAAGTAAATGAAGCGATCCGAATGGGCGCCCATGCGATAATGGACTTGTCGTCGCACGGAAATACGCAGCCGTTTCGAAGAAAACTGACCACAGAATGCACCGCTTTGATCGGCACGGTGCCGGTGTACGACGCGGTGATCCATTATCAGAGGGATCTAAAGACCCTCACCGCAAAGGACTTTATCGACGTGGTTCGCATGCATGCGGAGGATGGCGTCGACTTTGTGACGCTTCACTGCGGAATCACAAGAAATACGATCGATCAGATCAAAAAGCACAAGAGAAAGACGAATATCGTGTCGCGGGGCGGTTCCTTAGTGTTCGCGTGGATGACGATGACCGGAGAAGAAAATCCGTTTTATGAATACTACGACGAGATCTTAGAGATCTGCCGTGAGTATGATGTGACCATCTCTTTGGGCGATGCGTGCAGGCCGGGTTGTCAGGCGGATGCGTCCGATGTGTGCCAGGTCGAGGAGCTCGTGCGGTTGGGAGAGCTCACAAAGCGAGCTTGGGATCGCGATGTACAGGTGATCGTAGAGGGTCCGGGGCATATGCCGATCGACCAGATCGCCGCCAATATGAAGATCCAAGAGACGCTATGCGGCGGCGCGCCGTTTTATGTACTGGGACCGCTTGTGACGGATATCGCACCGGGTTACGATCATATTACGGCGGCGATTGGAGGGGCGATTGC
>CAZFWK010000037.1:0-13411 GCA_964522555.1 uncultured Peptoniphilaceae bacterium
CCACGATTTCACAATCGGTTGGTGCGAATCGCATTGTACCTACGGTATCGATCCCCTATCCGGTTGGAAATCCGTCCATGGGCGATAAAGAACCCGATATGCGTCTGAAGATGACCAGAAGAGCAGTCGAAGCGCTCGGAACAGGCGTCGAAGAATCCACAATTTTTAAAGTTTAGTCCATCCTCCTCCCGGAGAGGTACGATCCAAATCTACGAACGAATCACAGAGAGGACAACGCGATCCTCTCTATGATTCATTTTAGTCATTTAACATAACGAAGTGTAGAAGTAAGATCTGCAAAAACGACAAAGATTAAACGACTTGTCTGGACTCGAACAAGTCGATCCTAAAGGAGGATATCATGGAAAAGCAAAGGGAAAAAGTCGTACCCTATAAAGTGGTAAACTATGCAGGCGCTTTTATTGCACTACTGATCGGTTCGGGATTTGCAACCGGACAAGAGTTGTTGCAATACTTTGCATCGTGGGGTTACGCCGGCCTTTTAGGCGTCGCTGCCACATTTATTCTTTTGGCATATGTTGGCGTTAGTTTTGTATCCGCCGGATACAACAATAAATTCGATACACCCAACGACATATACAAGTATTACTGCGGAAAAGTCATCGGAACTTTTTACGATTATTTTTCGGTATTCTTTCTCTTTTTATCGTACACCGTAATGGTTGCCGGAGCAGGCGCAACTTTCCAACAGCACTACGGCTTATCGCCTGTTGTCGGAAGCGTAATCTTGATGGTTCTCGCAATGACTACCTGCGTATTCGGCTTAAGTCGTATCGTTGACGTAATCGGAAATATTGGTCCGATCATCGTCGTGATGGCAATTGTCGTCGGAACGGTCGCAATCTTTAAGCATATGGGAATGGCAGCTGAAGCACCGGCGCTGATGAAAGAAGCCGTCGCTGCAGGCGAAGTCAAAGTCGCTTCGACCAGCTGGTGGTTAGCTGCCGGTTCATATGTTGGGTTCTGCATGTTGTGGTTGGCCGCTTTTCTTGCCCAAATTGGCGCTGGAGCTAACTCTGACAAAGAAGGAAAGCTCGGTGCAGTCGGTGGAGCCGCCGGCTTCTCGATCGCAACTTTCCTGATGTCAGTGGGAATTCTACTCGCAGTCAACACCGTTAAGGGGAGCCAAATCCCGTCGCTTTTATTGGCTGGCGAAATTCACCCGCTACTCGCGAATGTGTTTTCTTTGATCATCTTTGCGGGAATCTATACAACAGCGGTTCCACTGCTATGGTCGGTTGTCGCTAGATTCGCGAAGGAAAAGACGAATCGCTTCCGTATGCTCACCCTCGTACTCGGGGTTGTCGGTGGAATTATTGGAGTTGCGCTCGACTTCGACGTATTGGTTAACTATGTATACGTAATCAACGGATATGTCGGAATGCTCCTTTTGGGGATCATGATCTTCAGAAGCATTCAGTGGAAGAGAATCTAAAAATGGGGAGCGGTTGCAAGATAGCAACCGCTTTGTCCATTATCGGGTATATATACTGATGAAGAGGCACAACAAAAAGCACAAAGCGCAATTCGATTTTTTAATCGGGAGGAATGGGAATGGACGAACGGTTCTGGAATCGCGTGATCTTTCGGAACATTTCGGACGAATCAAAAAACGCGATCGAAAAGATGAACAAAACGGTAGCAACTTACCAGGCAAATGAAAGAATCTTGAGCGACGGCGATGAGATCGACCACATCTGCGTAATCGTAACGGGTGTCATTAAGTCAACGGAGCACACATTGGATGGAAAGGAACTGAACTCGTCTTACTTTTTTGGAGAGGATACATACCCCGGTGGGGATGCATTTCCCTTTTATCTGGTCTATGGAGGAAGGAAGACCTATTTTTTTCATACCTATTGCTTTAAGAAGGCCGAGGTCGTATGGCTTCCTGTCAACGAATTGCAAGAGATCATCAACCGAGATACGGTCTTTCTGCAAAATATTTTGACATTTGTATCCGACTACACTTGTTACAGCAAACTAATGCTCCGATGCGTTCAGTATCGGAAAGTGAAAGATCGTTTGGCGTATTGGATGATTCACTTAAATGATCCTACGGCGACGATACGGATTCCGAACTCACAGGAGGTTTTGGCGGATATGCTGCATGTGAATCGAAGCAGCCTGAATCAGGCTTTACAAAGTTTTGTCGAAGATAAAGTGATCTGCATGGAAGGTCGTAATATACGAGTTTTGGATCTCGATGAGCTGAGCAGCTCAATTTAATCAAGAAGACGGGTATTGTGGGCGCAGAGGTGCTCCTGAGTTACCGGTGGAGCACCGTTGCTTGTCGACCCCAATTGTGGTGGGTATGGGGTGTATTCGAAGCAGTTGCACCTCGCTTTTGAAGATGAGAATGGAAAAGCTTTACATCTGCATGTCATCATGATAAAATTGAAATATAGTGATTATAAGGAAAAAAGGAGGCGAACCATGAAATCACAATGGAGATTCCGGATCGCTCTGTTGGTGGCGGTTTTGCTGCTTGCTGCATGCAAACCGACGGCAACCGCGACCGAAGCGGTGACCGATGCGGTCGCCACGGAAGAAAAAGCGACAGAAGCTGCGGCAACCGAAGCATCTGACACCGGGCTGCAGTCAACCGCCGAAAAGCCGAAGGGGATCGTGGAGGCGGCTGCTTGGAAAGAGAATTACCCCAATATCGTAACGACTTTTGAACGAAACGCCGAGATGGTAAAGACGACATATGGCGGTTCCGACCCGTACGATTACTTAGAAGCATACCCCTATTTACGAACTTTCTATGAAGGTTTTGTATTTGAAAAACAATACGATCGCGCGAGAGGACATGTCTTTGCGCTCGAGGATGTTGTAGACACGGCGAGACCGAAAAAAGGAGCTTCTTGCTTATCTTGTAAAGTGTCTCAGTTTAACGAAGCCCTAAAAGACGACGCGAGTTTGGATGCAGCCAATTTCGAAGATTTCGTAGCGGAGCATGTGACGGTTGGGTTTACTTGCTTCGACTGCCATGGCGAGACGCCGGGAGTCGTGTCGGTAAACCGTGCACACTTGACGACTGCGCTCGCGGATACAACGGTCGATATCAAGCTGACTGAAGAGCAGATGAGCTGTGCGCAATGCCATGTCGAGTACTATATGACGAAAGACACGAACTCCACCACACTCCCTTGGGACAAGGGGCTCGGTTGCGACGAGGCCTATGCGTATTATCAAGAACTCGGATTTTTCGACTGGGAGCACCCAAAAACGGGCGCCAAGCTGTTAAAGGCGCAGCATCCGGAGACAGAGACGCTCGAAGGAAGTGTACATCAAAAGATGGGCGCGGATTGTACCACTTGCCATATGCCGCAAGTTGAAGTGGAAGGCGCCTCAGTGAAGTCGCACCATTGGACCTCGCCTCTCTTGACACCGGAAGAGAGTTGCTTAAAATGCCATACGGCAGAGACAGCAGAAAGCGTAGTCGCCAAAGCGGTAGCTATTCAAAAGCCAGTCGTCGAGAAAACGGCGGAAGTTGGAAAGAACTTGGAAGCGATGATCTTTAAGCTTGCAGATGCGGTAGATGCGGCTGAAAAATCAGATGAACAGCTCGATGCTCTTAGAGAAATGCATAGAGAGGCGCAGTTCTACTGGGATTATGTATTCGTAGAAAATGGAGAAGGATTCCACAATCAAACGAAGCAATTGAGATATTTGGATCATGCGCAAGAGTTGATCGATAAGGCGATGTCAGAATTGAACTAGAGCGATAGCGAGAGGGCTTCCGGCCTTTCGGGAGCCCTTTTTCTATGGGTTTGGAGAGAATATGAAAAAAATCATACAAAAATTGTCGTCGATGCGATTCGCGATTCTAGTATTGATCCTGACGGGGCTCGTTTCGATCATTGGCTCGTTGATCCCGCAAAATCGCGCACTTGAGTTCTATCATCTTACCTATGGGCACGGCTGGGGCGATTGGATTGATCGGTTGGGATTATCGAGAATCTTTACTGCATGGTGGTTTGCGGCTCTCGTAGGTGTATTGTGCTTGAGCCTTTTCTTTTGTGTCGTCGCACGAGTCCTTCCGCTGCATGCGGCGATCAAACGTGACGGTATAAAAGACAATTCCCAGCGAATCGGTTCTTGGGTTTTGCATTTGGGGATACTTCTTACTATATTATTCTTTGCGATTGGGAATTTCACAGCTTTTCAGACGACGGTTTATAATGTTCCCGGCACGGTTACGAAGGTATCGGGGCTCGACCTTTCCTTGCAAATCGAAGACTTTCAAGTGATTTTGCGTGACGATGGTTCGGTGGAAAGTTATCGCACCACAGCGAAGATTTTGGGAGCGGATGATGGGATAAGAGCTGAAGGCGATATCGAAGTCAATCACCCGATCACAGTAGACGGATACCAGTTTACGCAGACTTCCATGGGGTATGCGGTCGATGTTGAAGTTAAGCGAGCAGGAGAAGTAGTGGGAACGGCAGTCCTCTTTCAAGGGGAATATGTAACGGCAGATTCCGAAAAATTTATCCTCGAAATGAATGACTTGTTTCCCGAGTATGTGATGACGGCCGAAGGGCCACGGACAAGATCCTCAGAGATGATCGATCCGTATGTGCTGTACCGCGTGTACTACGAAGGAGGATTAGCCGGAACGAGAGTGCACCCGATCGAGGAACCGATTTCGATCGAAGAATACACATACACTTTCACGAATCCGAGAATTTATACTTTGCTTACGGTACGAAAAGATTCCTTTGCAGTGGCGACCGGGCTAAGTTCGGCGCTTTTAGTTATCGGTACTTTTATTGTATTTTATGCGAATCCCAAAAAGGAGGAAACCGTTCCGACCGACGAGAGGATGGTGGAAATAGAATGAACGATTCATTTGTGCAAATTGAGAATGTCTTTTTTACGATAACCGTAGGGTGTTACTTACTATCGATGGTGATCTATTTTGTTTCTTTTGTGACAAAAAGCGAAAAGGTGGCTAAGTATGCCTCCTATGGGGTGCGTGTCGGATTTCTCGTTCATACAGCGGCCATCGTCGCCCGTGGAATTGGGGCGGGTAGAGTGCCGTTGGCGAATCAATATGAATTCGCTACAGCTTTTGCTTGGGGGATCGCACTGATCTTCATGCTGTTCGAGAGAAAGTATCCGCATCGAGCGATGGGCACCTTCATCACACCGCTCCTATTTTTGATAATCGGCTACGCAGCCATGCAGAATCGGGAAGTCAGACCGCTTATGCCGGCACTCCAAAGCGTATGGTTGACAATCCACGTGAGCTTCGCTGTGATCGGGTACGGGTCCTTCGCTGTGGCGTGCGGCGTTTCGATCATGTATCTGGTGCAAAATCGCGCAAAGAGGGCGGACCTTCCTCCGGTCGAACAGTTAGACCGGATCAGTTACCGTGCGATCCAATTGGGCTATCTGTTTTTGACGCTTACGATCATCACCGGCGCGATCTGGGCGCAGTACGCGTGGAGCCGATACTGGGCTTGGGATCCCAAAGAGACCTGGTCATTGGTCACTTGGATTATTTACACGATCTACTTGCATCAGCGAAAGAGAAAAGGGATGCATGGGCAGAGTGCGGCGTGGTTTGCGGTCGTAGGATTTCTATGCGTGATCTTTACGTATATCGGGGTAAACACCATCTTACCTTCTCTTCACAGTTATGTGTAGCGCGATAAAGCGCGCAGGTGTATAATAGATTCGAACGCTCGAGGAGGTGCGAAAGAGCCGCTTTAAGCGTTCTAATACTTGGCAAAATAGGAGGTACGCATGAAGTACTCGATTGAAGGCGGCAATTTTCCTTACGTTGTGTGCGAGCTTGAGTCGGGCGAGGCGATGATCACAGAAACCGGCGCCATGGCTTGGATGACAGAAGGGATTGAGATGGAAGCCAGCACCGGTGGCGGTGCGGGTAAAATGTTCGGCCGAATGCTCTCAGGTGAGTCTTTATTTTTAAACACGTTTACCGCAAGCAAGCCGGGTTTTGTTTCTTTCGCGACGACATTCCCTGGAGAAATTTTGGCGATCGAAATCAAGCCCGGCAAGGACCTTATCGTGCAAAAGTCCGGCTTTCTTGCCGCGGAAAGCGGAGTTGAACTCAGTATGCACTTTCGTAAGAAGCTAGGCGTAGGATTTTTCGGCGGAGAAGGATTCATCATGCAACGACTCTCCGGCAGCGGCATGGCCTTTATCGAAATTGACGGAGCGAGCAAAGAATATAATTTGGCACCCGGCGAGCGCCTGATCGTCGACACGGGCTATCTGGCCGTGATGGAAGATACGGTGCAGATCGACATCGTGCAAAACAAAGGCATCAAAAACATGCTATTTAGTGGAGAAGGAATTTTCAACACGCTGCTGACAGGGCCAGGAAAAGTTCTTTTACAAACGCATCCGATATCGGGTGTTGCATCGAGACTGATGCCCTATATGCCAACAAAAAGCTAATACGAAATTATAGAGAAGAATCGCCTTTAGGCGGTTCTTTTTTAATAAAAAAATCGAGCTGCTTTATAGAGATCTTGCGGTGATTTAATTGGATAATATTTCCATAATTATTTTGCAAAAACCTTGAATTTACTATATACTTAAGTTGATCTGTATATTTGCATGTACAGACAAATTTACGGAAGGAGGATTTAACATGGCTGTTCAATGGGATGGAGGAAAACTTCTCAACACGATCATTTTCAATGAGAAGAAAGTGGCTGAGTTTTACCGTCAAATCGCTGCTAATACGGAGGACGGAAAAGGACTTTTCTTTGAAAAACTTGCACAAGATGAGGAGAGGCACGAAGCAATTTATATCGCGCTCTTGAAGCAGTTTGAAGGAAACACCATGATCGAGCTTGAAGAGGACGACGCGAATTATTTGGATTTATTGCTGCAGTTTAACTTAGTTGCCGACTTCGACAAGATCTTAAGTGACTCCGAGAAGAAACTGAGCCGCACACAAATCTACGATCTGGCGGAAAGGGTGGAACGCGATGCCGTTCATTTTGTGTCGGAGTTGATGAGACTGTATCCGGATCTCGCACCGGAGCAAATGAATATCATTTTAAAGGAAGAAAAGAAGCACTTGCATATGATACTCGAGCGCCAAAGAGACTTTGCAATGGCTGGACGCGGCATGTAAGTTAACAGTACAAAAGGAGTTAAAGCATATGACAACATTTCTAATCGGAATTGCGATACTGTTAGTCGGCGGGATCCTTTACGGAAAATACTGCGAATCGCAATTTGAACCGGATGACAGAGAAACGCCCGCGATCGCGCTGATGGACGGCGTCGACTATGTCCCGATGAAAACCTGGAAGAACTCACTGATCGAGCTGTTGAATATCGCTGGAACCGGCCCAATCCTAGGCCCGATCCAAGGGATATTGTTTGGCCCGATCGCATTTATCACGATCCCTGTGGGTTGCGTATTGGCTGGTTCGGCGCACGATTACTTTAATGGAATGATCTCGATGCGCGAGGGCGGCGCTCAGATGCCCAGATTGATCAAAAAGTACTTAGGCGGCAAAGTATACAATGTCTATAATATTATGACATGGATCCTCATGCTGCTCGTAGGTGTTGTGTTTGTATATACGCCAGGCGACTTAATCGTAAAAGAGATCCTCGGGGCCGACACAGCCTTCACGAATCCGATCGTGTGGATCGTCTATGCGGTGATCTTTATTTATTATATCGCGGCAACCTTATTTCCGATCGATGCGATCATCGGTAGAATTTATCCGGTATTCGGAGCGTTCCTGATCATCTCGGCTTTCGGTATTTTTGTAGGTATTCTGATGGACGGCGGCGCAAATCTTACCAATATCAACCAAGCCCCGCTCTTTACCGGACACCCCGGCGGCCAACCTTTCGTTCCGATCTTCTTTATCACCGTTGCCTGCGGGATCCTCTCGGGCTTCCACGGTAGCCAGTCGTGCCTGATTTCCAGAACTGTCTCGCACGAAAAAGAAGGTCGCATGACATTCTACAATATGATGTTGGTAGAAGGCTTTATTGCCATGTGCTGGGCCGGTGGCGCGATGATCCTCTTTAGCCGAGGCACTGCATTGGATACGACGGCAACGCTTATGGTAGGAATTATTTCGAGAGAGTTTCTGGGGAGTGTCGGTGCGATATTTGCGATCATCGGGGTCGTCGTGCTTCCAATTACCTCGGGCGACACGGCATTCCGCTCGCTTCGCCTCATGGTTGCAGAGCAATTTAATATCGACCAAAAGCCTGCGAAGAATCGCGTAATTCTTTCTTCCGCACTCTTTATCCCGGCGATTGTGATCCTGGTGATCTCCAAAATGAACCCGGCGGGTTTTAATATTCTCTGGCGATACTTCGCTTGGACCAACCAAACGATCGCGATCTTCGCGCTCGCTATGATCGCCATTTACCTTTATGTACGAAAAAAGAATTTTCTCATTGGGCTCATTCCGGGGATGTTCTATACTTTTGTGGTCACAAGCTATATTCTCCATGCGCCGATTGGCTTAGGATTGGAAGAAAGGCTTGGGATGGATCCGACTAGCTATACGCTTTCGTTTATCATTGCAGCGGCTCTTACCGCGCTTTATGGATGGTTCGCAATTCACCGCGCGAAAACCAACAAAGAGGAGATCCTGCACAAAGCTGCATAGAAGGCACAAAATGCAAATCCTTCCGCTTTATTAGCGGAAGGATTTTTTATGCTGTTCTTGACCTCAATCTCGCTTATGGTACTATGGAAGGGAAGAGAGGTGGGCGTATGAAGGAAAGAGAGTTGCTGGTCTGGTATCACGAACAAGGGGTGCCACAAAACATCTTGAGTGAAGTCAGGAGCGAATACGGCTCACTAGAGTCGTTTCTCGGACGATCTCCTATCACAAAAAAAGGAAAAGTATGGGAGCTATTGCGAAAAACGCCGAGTGAGCGTGACGTCTCGCTTTTAAAGGAAGAGCTGGATTCATTGGGGATTTTTGTGGACGTACAAGGAGACACGACATACCCTGAACCCCTTCTCACCATACCCGACGCGCCACTTCTACTCTATCGAAAAGGGGAGTACAGCCCTTCGGACCGACTCGCTATCGGTGTGGTGGGATCCAGAAAGTGCACGCCGTATGGCGCTTGGGCTTGCGAGAAAATCGTAAGAGAGCTATGCAAATACGACGTCACGGTGATCTCTGGGCTTGCCTTGGGGATCGACCGAATCGCGCATGAAAGCGCACTCGCAGCCGGTTCTCGTACGATCGGAGTCTTAGGAAACGGACTTCGAACCGTGTACCCGGCTTCTCACCGATCGTTGTATCCACAAGTAGAAAATAACGGCTGCATCTTTTCCGATTTCCCAAGTTGGGCATCACCCTTACCGCATCACTTCCCGTTTCGAAACCGGATTATCGCAGGACTTTCGATCGGCCTTTTAGTGATCGAGGCGAAAGAGAAGAGCGGCACCATGAGCACGGCCTCTCATGCCCTTTCGCAAGGAAAAGACGTGTTCGCAGTTCCCGGCAATGTGAATAGTCTGTATTCCGTAGGTTGCAATCAGTTGATCAAAGAGGGTGCTGTGCTAACCACTTCTGCTGATGATATACTGGAACAGATTGCAGAATTCAGCATGCAAAAAAGAAAACAAAAAGAACAAATCGAACTTCATATTTCAGAAGAGGAAAGATCTTTGGTGGACTTCCTCAAGGAAAAACCGACTTCGGTCGACGAGTTGGTCGACAAATTGGGAATCCCCGTTCACGAAGTCCATATGTTATTGACATTACTCGAGATGCGCGGCGTCGTTTCGATCCGAAGCGGCCTGTGTTTCCTCGTAGAATAGAAAGGATATTTCATGGCAAAGCGACTGGTAATCGTAGAGTCGCCCACAAAGGCGAAGACGATCGCGAAAATGTTAGGAAGAAATTATAAAGTGATGGCGTCGGTAGGGCACTTGCGCGATCTCCCTAAGAGCACCTTGGGGATCGATACCGACAATCATTTCGAACCGAAATATATCACGATTCGAGGGAAAGGGCCGATCGTAGAGGAGTTGAAGCGTGCCGCAAAAAAATGTGATGAGGTGATCCTTGCAACCGACCCCGACAGGGAAGGAGAGGCGATCTCTTGGCATATCGCGTTTTTGCTGAAGCTTGACCCCGAATCTCCGATCCGAGTCGAATTCCCGGAAATTACGAAGGACGCGGTAAAAGAAGCGATCAAAGAGCCGCGCACGCTGAAAAAGGATTTGATCGATGCGCAACAAGGAAGGCGCATTTTGGACCGTTTAGTTGGCTATAAGATCAGCCCGCTCCTTTGGCAGAAGGTGCATCGCGGTCTCTCCGCCGGACGCGTACAGTCGGTAGCGGTGAAACTCATTTGCGACCGCGAAAAGGAAATCGAAGCCTTTGATCCGCAAGAGTATTGGACGATCGAAGCAAAGCACAAAGAGAGCGGGATCAGCTTCCTTTCTGTTTTGGACCGCGCGATGGACGCACAGGAAAAACTCGAGATTCCAAACGAAAGTACCGCGAAAGAGATTCTGGCCAAACTCGACAAAAAGAGTTTCGAGATCCTAAGCCGTGACGAGCAAAAGAAAAATCGCGCTCCCTATGTGCCCTTTACGACGAGTACTTTGCAGCAGGAAGCGTCCAGAAAATTGCGTTTCTCTACGCGAAAGACGATGCAGATCGCCCAACAACTGTATGAAGGGATCGACCTGGGAAAGGCCGGTACCGAAGGGATCATCAGCTATATGCGTACCGACTCGATTCGAATCTCCGATTTGATCGTGGCGGAAGCGAAGGATTTTATCGTGTCGACATTCGGAGCGGATTACTCCAATGGCGGCAAGAACTACACAGGTAAGCGAAAGAACTCGCAGGATGCCCATGAGGCGATTCGCCCGACCAGTGTGATCCGAACCCCTGCCTCGATCCAAGATCGGCTTACGAAGGACCAATTTAACCTCTACACGCTGATATGGGAGAGATTGGTTGCCTCTCAAATGGCGAACTCGGTCTACTTGAATACGACCGTGCTATTGAACAACAACGGCTATCGCTTTAAAGCGACCGGGAATCGGATGCTCTTCGATGGCTTCCAACGGGTGTATCAGATCGATTCAAAAGAGAATGAGCTGCCGGAACTCCCAATCGGATCGACGATCCCGGCTTCCGCGATCGACGGCATCCAGCACTTTACGAAGCCGCCGGCGCGGTTTACGGTCGCATCCCTGATCAAGCAGATGGAGCGTTTGGGGATCGGCAGACCGAGCACCTATTCGCCGACACTTTCTACCATTCAGGCGAGGCGCTATGTCACTCTTACGCAAAAAGCCTTCCAGCCGACGGAACTGGGCATCATCGTCAACGATATTCTCTCCGAGTATTTCCCCACGATCGTAGACCCGAGCTTTACGGCGGGTATGGAAAACGAACTCGACCGCGTTGCGGAGGGAGAGACCGCGTGGCAGGAAGTCATCGAGGAATTTTACACCGGCTTTAAGAGTCAATTGGAAAAAGCCGAAGAAGAAGTGAAAAAGATTCAAATCCAAGACGAACTGACGGACGAGATCTGCCCGCAATGCGGAAAGCCCATCGTGATCAAGCAAGGGCGCTATGGAAGATTTAAGGCGTGCACGGGCTTCCCGGATTGCACTTACACAAAGCCGATCGTAAAAGAAATCGGCGTCGAATGCCCGCGCTGCAAGAGCCCGATGGTCGAGCGAGTTTCGAAAAGAGGAAAAGTCTTCTACGGTTGTTCGAGTTTTCCGAATTGCAACTATGCCACTTGGGATAAGCCGACCGGCGCCCTTTGTCCGACTTGTGAGAAAGAGCTACTAGTTGAGAAGACCACGAAGAAGGGCACGAATATCGTATGTAACGACAAAACTTGCGCCTTCAATAAGTAGTTTGCTGCACATGTAAGCGTGTGGTATAATAAACTTGCTATGAGCGGAACAGAAGTGCCGGAACCAGAGAGAGGATGAACGGTGAAAGTCCTCGAGGCTACTTGCCCACCCGCTCGCACCGCACGAACTGCGGGGGTTGCGCCTTATAGCTTCTGAGTGAATCCTTTTGGATTAACAAGAGTGGTACCGCGAAGCCTTCGTCTCTTACAGACGCAGGCTTTTTTTGATAGGAGGAATTATTTTGCGATTAAAAAATTACTACATGCCAACACTGAGAGAAGTCCCGGCGGAAGCGGAAACGGCGAGTCACCAGCTGCTTCTACGAGCGGGCATGATCCGAAGATCCGCATCGGGCGTATACTCGTACTTACCTTTAGGGTATCGAATCGTGCGTAAGATCGAAAACATCGTCCGAGAAACGATGGATGAATTTGGGAGCCAGGAAATCCTGATGTCTGCGATTCAACCGAGAGAGATTTGGGAAGCTTCCGGAAGATGGGAAACGTACGGCCCGGAGATGTTCCGATTGAAGGACCGCCATGAGCGAGAATTTTGCCTGGGGCCGACCGCAGAGGAATATTTTACCGAGCTTATCAAAGGAGAAATCACTTCTTACAAACAGCTCCCCTTAAACATCTACCAGATCCAGACGAAGTATCGGGACGAAAAGCGACCGCGCTTTGGGATCAATCGCGCACGAGAATTTTTGATGAAAGATGCCTACTCTTTTGACAAAGATCTTGAGAGCTTAAAAGTAGCATATGAGATTATGGCGCAAGCGTATCATAAAGTCTTTCAGCGCCTTGAGTTCGATTATAAAGTCGTGCAGGGCGATTCGGGTGCAATGGGCGGCAAAGTTTCGCATGAATTTATCGCGCTTTCTGATGTGGGTGAAGGTGTAATCGCGCATTGTGAAGCATGTGAGTATGCAGCGACCGACGAAAAGGCCGGTGTTGTCATGAATTTGGCTGAAGTGCCTGCAAAGGAAGCGCCTGTTTTAGTGCATACGCCCGGCGCCACGACGATCGATCAGGTGAGCCAATTTTTGGAAGTACCCGCGTCCAACTGTGCAAAAGCCCTCGACTTTATGGTCGAAGGCAAGCCCGTGTTTGTTTTCGTTCCCGGGCATCGCGAGCTCAATATGAGCAAGCTGATGAGCTATATGCAAGTACCGGAGCACGAAATCGAGATGATGGACGATGAGAGCATAAGGAGTCTCACAGGTGCCGAGCCCGGCTACACCGGCCCCATCGGAATTCCCGCAGGGACCCGCATCATCATCGACAAAAGCTTGGTCGGCGCAGGCGCTTTGGTTACCGGTGCCAATCAAACGGAGTATCACTATACCGATGTCGTATTCGAACGAGATTTCCAAGCGGAGATCGCGGACGATCTATTGATGATCGAGGCGGGCGATGTTTGCCCGGACTGCGGCGAACCGCTTCACTTCTCGAGAGGGATCGAAGTCGGAAATATCTTCCAACTCGGAACTCATTATTCCGAAAGTATCGGGGC
>CAZFWK010000038.1:0-10653 GCA_964522555.1 uncultured Peptoniphilaceae bacterium
GCTTCGGAGATTCAAGCGATACAAGAGATCTATCAAGCCGACAAGATCGTGTTCGCACCGGCCTTCCCACGTATCGGGCGCACGACGGACAATGCCGTCCATATGCTGCAAGGGGTACCGCTGATGGAAACGGAAGTCGCCAAAGACCCAGCAAAACCCATCGAAACAGACAATATCATCGACCTGCTTCTCCCAATGGGAGAAGTCAGGCATCATCGATTGGAAGCGATAAGAAAAGGCGAGATTCCAATGGAGGGCGCAAGACTTCATACTTTTGACGCGACCACCTCCAACGATCTAAGCCTGATCGCGAAGTCCGTATTGAAAGAACCGGGCAAAGTGCTCTGGGTTGGATCGGCAGGACTTGCAGATGCGATCTTCGATACGATTTACTTTATGAAACCGACACTCGGCGTCGTCGCATCGATCAGCGAAGTGTCGCTAGGCCAGATGGACTATGCGCAAGAGCAAGGGACGGAAATCGTCCAAGTCGGAATACACGACATGCTGCAAGATGAAGGAGCCGAACTCATCGTCGAAAGGCTTGTCCGCACGATTGAAGAAGGGCGCGATGTCATCTTGACGGCTACCAAAACGAGAAAAGACTACGAAGATACGATTCGAATCGCGAAAGACACGTATCATATCGATGCAATTGAGGTGCCGAAGCTCAACCAACGCTATCTTTCAAAAATCGTGAAGATGACTCTCGAAAGAACCGAAGTGTCCGGCTTGTTTTTAACCGGAGGGGACACGTCCATCGCGATCATGCAGGCACTTGGCGCATCGGGAGCTAGCATCCAACGAGAGGTGCTGACTGCGATCGTATTATCGACGGTCACGGGCGGCCCCTATGACGGCATGCCGATCATCACAAAGGCAGGCGCTTTCGGTAAGCGGGAAGACCTCTACTACTGCATGGACAAAATAAAGGAGAGCATACAATGAGACGTGTCGTCATCACGATGGGAGACCCGGCAGGTGTTGGCCCCGAAATCTCTCTAAAGGCCGTAGCCTCCGACCCCAAACTATTGGAAGAGACGATTATCGCAGGAAGTGCGGGAATCTTGGAGAGCGCACTGAAGCTTGTGGATACGGACCTTGAGATCGAAGTGATTCAAGAGCCGGAAGACTTCGTTTCCGGAAAGATCAATGTGTTGGATGTCGTGCCGCTTGACTACGAAACGATCAAGATCGGCGAGGTTTCTCCAATAGCCGGAGACGCCGCATACCGATACGTGGAGCGGGCGATCCAACTCTCCATGGAAGGCAGAACCGGACCCGTCGTAACGGCTCCACTCAACAAAGAAGCTCTTCATAAGGGTGGACACAATTACGACGGTCATACCGAGATTTTTGCGACTCTCACCGATACGAAGAGCTATACGATGATGCTATGGAGCGAGATTATGTCCGTCGTGCATGTGTCGACACACTGTTCGCTTCGAGACGCTTGTGAACGCGTGAAAAGACAGCGCGTGCTGGATTGTATCCACTTAGGCAGAGATGCGCTCCTAAAGCTAGGCGTAGAGCATCCGAAAATTGCCGTTGCCGGGCTTAACCCACACAGCGGTGAAAATGGAATCTTCGGATGGGAAGATCGCGATGAGATCGCACCGGCGGTGGCGGATGCCGTCGCAGAAGGGATTGACTGCGAAGGACCCGTAGCACCCGACACGGTGTTTTTAAAGGCATCGGAAAAGAAGTATGACTTAGTCGTCGCGATGTATCACGACCAGGGGCATATCCCGATGAAACTCTTAGCCTTCGACTCGGGCGTCAATATTTCGCTTGGGCTCCCAATAATTAGAACATCTGTCGACCACGGTACTGCGTTCGACATCGCAGGCAAAGGGATCGCCAGGGAAGAGAGCATGCTATGGGCACTCAAGCTTGCCAATCAATTTGCCGCACATGAAGCGTAAGAATCAAGATAGGCGAATTGCAGGGACGATCATCGCGGTTTGGGTGATTGCCCTGCTTTTTGGCCTGCTGATCTATAAGGGAAAGGGCTTGGGGCTTGACTATACGATCCTCGACCTCTTTAAAGGATGGCTGACCCCTGCGCGCACAAGCGTCATGAAGGCGATCACCTTTACAGGAGACGCGAAGTTTTATATCGGGCTCATGCTTTTGTTGGTTTTCGTACTTTTCCCGAAGAAAGAGATCCGAAGCTGGATCCTGCTCGCAGCCGCTCTTTTGATCGCATTCGGACTCAACGAAGGCCTAAAGGCGATCTTTCAAAGAATTCGCCCCGAAGGCATCGCGCTGATCAAACAAGGAGGCTATTCTTTCCCGAGCGGGCACTCGATGGTGGCGGCGTCCTTCTATCCGGTTGCCGCATGGCTGATCGAGAGAAAGCACAAGAGCCTCGGCATCGTATCTACGCTGCTGTTCATCTATGCATTTATCCCGGGCTTCTCAAGGCTCTATCTCGGCGTACACTATCCCTCAGACGTCTTCTTCGGCCATCTACTCGGCCTCTCGATCGGCTACATCTGCATCCGCGTGTATTTGTTTTTTGAAAGAAAGGATCCGGAAAAGAAAAGAAGAAAAGGGATTCGAAAGACTACATCGAAGCCGTAGGGTGCTCGGCTTGTCCGGCACCGAGAGCCCGGATGTGCTTTGTAGCGAGTATTATCATGGATGTAACCCAAATTGCATCTCGGCGGTGTTAGACAAGCTAACACCCTACGGTTAGCCCTAATAGCTTCAGCCTGTAGATAAAGCTATTTTTGAGATGGAGAGAAGGAGAGCCCGGTGTAGCCTTTTCGGGCTTTTTTTGATTGACACGAAATCGAAAAAATTCTCTATTATATGATGATTCTTCACGATATGGGTATAATTAGTATATCGTAATCAATCAAATAAGGAGGATGAAAATGACAGACAAAAAGAATAGCGGCAATCCGATGGACAAAAACGGTCTCGGCGCTCCGCTTCCCAGCAAAAACGCAACGAAAGGCGACAACCCCGTAATCCACACCGCTGCAGGTGCTCCGGTTGACAACAATCAGGACACGATGACCGCTGGCGAAAGAGGGCCGACCGTGCTCCAAGACATTTGGATGGTTGAAAAGAACGCCCAGTTTAACCGAGAGATTATCCCCGAGAGAAGGATGCATGCGAAAGGCTCCGGTGCATTTGGAACATTCACTGTAACAGGAGACATTACACAATATACCAAAGCGGATATATTCAGCGAAGTCGGCAAGAAGACCGAGCTGTTCGCACGGTTTTCCACGGTGGCCGGCGAGCGAGGAGCAGCCGACGCGGAGCGCGACATCCGCGGATTTGCGCTGAAATTCTATACAAAAGAAGGCAACTGGGATATCGTAGGAAACAACACACCGGTGTTCTTCTTTAGAGATCCTATCAAATTTATCGACCTCAATCATGCCGTTAAGAGAGATCCGCGTACCAATATGCGTTCGCCCAATACGAACTGGGACTTCTGGTCGAGCTTACCCGAAGCTCTTCATCAAGTCACGATCACGATGTCAGACAGAGGAATCCCCTCGTCGTATCGCCACATGCACGGATCCTCATCGCATGCGTATTCAATGATCAATGCGGAAGGCAAGCGGGTGTGGGTGAAGTTTTATCACAGAGCACAACAAGGAATCTTGAATCTGACCGACCAAGAAGCGGAAAAAGTAGTAGCAGGCGACCGCGAAAGCCACCAACGCGACCTCTACCAAGCGATCGAAAAGGGCGAATTCCCGAAATGGAAGATGTATATCCAAGTCATGACGGAAGAACAAGCGCGCGAAATGCCGTATAACCCCTTCGACTTGACGAAGGTTTGGTATAAGGACGAGTTCCCGCTCATCGAAGTCGGCGAATTCGAACTGAACCGCAATCCCGATAACTACTTCGCAGACGTCGAGCAATCGGCCTTTGCACCGTCCAATGTAGTGCCGGGGATCAGCTTCTCGCCCGACCGCATGCTGCAAGGAAGACTCTTCTCGTACCCCGACGCGCAGCGGTATCGCCTGGGTGCAAACCACCACCAAATCCCGGTCAATAGCCCCAAAGGCGTTGCGAATCACCATCCCTTCCATCGCGACGGGCAAATGCGCGTAGACGGCAATCTCGGTTCTGAAAACCATTACGAGCCGAACAGCTACGGCAACTGGACCGAAGCCAAAATGCAAAACAACCCGGTGGAAGCCGGAGGCGACGTATTCCGCTACGACTTCAGAGCGGACGACCACGATTACTATACGCAACCCGGTAAACTCTTCCGCGCGATGACTCCTGAGCAGCAGCAAGTGCTGTGCGAAAACACCGCGCGCAATATGGGAGACTCGACCCTGCAAATCAAGCATCGCCACATCTACAACTGCTACCAAGCCGACCCCGCATACGGAGAAGGCGTAGCCAAGGCGCTCGAGATCGACATCAAAGACGTGGACATGGACCTTCCCGTGCGAGATACGCGCGAAAAGAACTACGAAGCCAACAACAAGCACCCCGAATTGGACGTTCCAAGCAAGGATATGTCGAAAGAGGCATGGGCGGAAATCAAAACCGACTACGACCCGAAAACCCTCATCGACCCGATGGACGACCCCTATTTCCTATAAGAAAACGAAAAAGCTGCGGAAGAACATTCTTCCACAGCTTTTTTTAGTTACGCAAATCGCTTACAGTTGTTGGCGTTGATTTTGTAATGCTCATACAGAAAGCATGTTGGCTACTCGGCGGTGTTAGACGAGCTAACACCCTACGATAGCTCGATGGAATATTATTGAGTCGTAGGGTGCTCGGCTTGTCCGGCACCGCGTACAGGGACTGGGTTGGGTTGGGAGCATCCTTTTCGGGATATCTTCCTACATCTCCTATGCCCGCAACAATCGCATCGAATTCAGTACCGCCAATACCGCCACGCCTACATCCGCGAATACGGCGGCCCACATGGTGGCCATGCCGAGTGCCGAGAGGATCAGCACCAGCCCCTTGATCCCCAGTGCCAACACGATATTTTGCATGACGATCACTTTCGTTCTTTTCGCGATGCGGATCGCCGTACCGACTTTCGCCGGTTCGTCGGTCATGAGCACGATGTCGGCCGCTTCGATGGCGGCATCGGAACCCAGCGCGCCCATGGCGATGCCGATGTCGGCTCTTGCGAGGACGGGTGCGTCGTTGATCCCGTCGCCGATAAAGGCGAGCTTTGCTTTGTTTTTCAGTTCGCTGTGGAGCTTTTCCACTTCCTCGACCTTTTGATGGGGGAGCAATTCGCTTACGACTTCCTCGATCCCGAGTTCTTTCCCGACCGCAGTTCCGACCGTAGCGCGGTCGCCCGTGAGCAGTACGATTCGCTCCATTCCGAGGCTCTTCAAGTCCGCGATCGCTTCCTTTGCGTCCGGTTTCATCTCGTCGGAGATGATGAGATAGCCATGGTACGTGCTCCCCTTGGCGATGTGAACCACTGTGCCCGCGCTTTGCACTTCCTGCACCTCGAAACCCGCTTCGGAAAGCAGAGTGCGGTTTCCCGCAAGCACGGCTTCTCCGTCTACGGTCGCGCGAATGCCTTTGCCTGCGACTTCTTCCGTTTGGCTGACGCGAGCCGCGTCCACTTTATCTGCCGCTTCCCGAATGGAGGTCGCGATCGGGTGATTCGAGTGCGATTCCGCAAGGGCTGCGAGTGCAAGAAGCACTGCGGTCTCCGGTGGTCAGCATCACTTCGGCCACGGTAAAGGCGCCTTTTGTAAGCGTGCCGGTTTTATCAAAGACGACCGTGCGCACTTGGTTCAGCGCTTCAAGATAGTTGCCGCCCTTCACCAAGATTCCTTTCTTGGAAGCGGCTCCGATTCCCCCGAAAAAGCCCAGCGGGATCGATACGACCAGCGCACAGGGGCAAGAAACGACGAGGAAGATCAGCGCGCGGTTGATCCAATCCTGAAAAGTCGCGCCTTCTAGGAATAAAGGCGGAAGAATCGCCAATGCCAAGGCGGAAAAGACGACGACCGGCGTATAATAGCGTGCGAATTTCGTAATGAATTGTTCGGTCGGTGCTTTTTTTGCACTCGCGTTTTCGACCAGTTCCAAGATCTTTGACACGGTCGATTCCCCGAATGATTTTTGCACTTCGATTTGCAATAGACCGTTGGTGTTGATCGATCCCGAGAGCACGGCGTCGCCGACCTCCACGCGCCTCGGCACGGATTCACCCGTGAGTGCAGCGGTATCCAAATACGCCCAGCCCTCTTCAACCGTCCCGTCGAGCGGGATTCTCTCTCCGGGCTTTACGAGAATCCGCGAGCCCGGTTCGATGGTGGAGGGGTGCACGACTTTATTGCCGTCCTCGGTAATCAAAGTGGCAGTATCGGGGCGGATGTCCAAAAGCGCTCGGATCGATTTTCGGGAATTGTCTACGGCATAATCTTGAAAGATCTCCCCGACCAGATAAAACAGCATGACCGCGACCCCTTCCGGATACTCACCGACTCCGAAAGCACCGATCGTGGCGATGCTCATCAGAAAGTTCTCGTTAAATACATCTTTATTCAGAATGCCCCGTGCAGCGTTGAGCAGGACGCGATAACCCGAGACCAGGTATGCGGCGATAAAGACGAGAATCGAGAATGGCGTAATGCGAAAGAGAAGAAGCGCCAATACAAAAAGTGCGAAGCCTACGGCAAGTCGTATGATTTCATTTTTCCCGTGTCCATTATGATCGTGATCATGCGCGTGGTCGGAGGCGATCACGAGCACTTCCGGCTCGATGCCCGTCACGATCCGCTTGATTTCCATTTCCAATTCGGCGGTCGGTTCTGCTTCAAGCGTGAGCTTCTTTGCCATAAAGTTCACATTTGCTTTTGCGACTTCGGGCAATTTCGAGATGGAATCTTCCATTTTCTGTGCGCAATTTGCACAACCCAAGCCTTCCAAAGTGTATTCTATTTTCATCACAACACCTCCGATAAATGCTCCACATGCGCGATCCCCTGATCGAAAATCGTAATCACATGGTCGTCTGCGAGGGAGTAGTAGACGACTTTTCCTTCTTTTCGGTTTTTCACCAAGCCACCCAAGCGAAGTCCCCGCAACTGATGTGACACGGCCGACTGCGTCATGCCCAAGAGCGCGCTGATGTCGCAGACGCACATTTCTTCATGACGCAGTGCAAAGAGGATGCGGGTGCGCGTCGGGTCTCCGAATAATTTAAAGAGTGCTGCGACCTTCTCGGTTAACGAATCGGAGGGCATCTTTGCGGATACCGCGTCCAATATGTCTTGATGGAGGATCGTTTGTTCACAACACTCTGCGGTTTCAATTTTCATCGTGCAACTCCTTACCTGAACAATTGAGCAACTGTTCATATGACAAGACAACTATACCCCCTGAAAGCCCATGCTGTCAAGGGGTATTGTCGATTATAGCGGATTCGAGGTCGTCCAAAGCCATCTCATGAAAAACCACTGTGCGGAGGGGAGATACGCGCGCATGCGCCCTTCCAAAGAGCGGTGATATTGGAGGAGGGGCTGCAGGTTCTCATAGGAAGGGGTGCTCGGACTGTAGAGCGTCTGTTCGATGATACAGATCGCATGTGAGACGGTGCGAATGTCTTTTACGGAATAGGTGTCTGCCAAGGCGAGCAAAGTGTCCCGCACGGTTCCGGTGCCGAGGTCGATCGGTTCAATCCGTGCCATCGATTGAATGTCCTTCCATACACGCCGAGCGAGTTCGTCGGGGTGGTTAGCGTATTTCTTTTCGATCCATGTCATGTCATGCCGGGTTTTAAACACCCATCGGCGCCAAGCGAAGTAGAGGAGTATCGCGAAGCCTGCTGCGATTTTTTCCTTTTGTCGATCCAAGAATGTCAGGAAGGGATTCGGTTTCGCCGGATCTAACCGAGTCTGCGGTGAGTCGGGCCGCTCCGTTCGCGGAGCGGTATCGGGATTTCTCTGCGGTTCGATCTCGTCGGTCGGACTTGGCGAGGCGGCTGCAACTTGTCCGACTGTGTCGGCTTGCAAGCTCTCGATATGACCTTCCGGCGTGGTATCGAGCGGATACCATCCGATCTCTTCGTAGCGGATTTCCGTCCAAGCGTGCGCCGAATTCGAGGTCACGGTACGCTTTGCTTCGCCGTACATCGAGTACATCTCATAATTACTCGCGAATTGGAGGTCCTGCGATTCCGGTACGAGAAATCCTTCTGCATAGCGCGCTTCCACCCCGATGTCTCGCAGCAGCACCGTGGTCAGCGTCCCGTAGTACACGCAGTAGCCGGTTTTTGTTTCCAAAAACCAGTCGACGATCGTCCTGCCGGGCGGGATGTCTTGCACGCGCAAAGAATAAGGGTAGTGCGCCTGGAAGTGATCCTGGAGTTCCGCTAAATAGACTTGTAAATAGGTGGGGTCGTCGAGAGAGTTTGCGATTTTTTCGTACAACAAACGATGAAGAAGGGGGTCGTGCTTTTGTACGACCTCTTCGTACTGTCTTTTCGCATCAAGTGTGGCGGGACGATAGGTACTCAAATAGCGCCGATTGCCGTCCGTCGCTCTCGTAGGAATGAATCCGCCCACGATCAACAGACCTTCTCCGATCGGATCTTCCGTGAGGATGAGATTCTCCGTAAAACGAATGCGATTTCCCATCTCCACCGGATCGAAGCGGCTTTGCATCTGCTCCTCTAAAGTCTCGAGCGTCATGATCGAATAGAGGATTCCCGGCGAAAACACCGTGAATTGGGGCCGCGTGAGGGGAACAACCGACGCACTGCCCATTTGATACAGTTGGGACAATGCGACCATCGATTCGTCGTCGAGATTCGGCCAAAGTACATCGCGATGCGCTTCGGGGACACCGGCTTCCAACAGGGGGAAAGGTTCATATTCCACCGCAGCTTGCATTGAGGGCAAATCCCATCGATCACCCAAGAATTCGGTAAAACTGGCGCCTCGCAAATAGAAGGAATACGGAGGACCGAACACATCCATGATCGGCTGATCGACCAGAGTTACGGAGCCGCCCAATGTCTTCGGCTTCGGATAATAGCCCGTGCTTTCAAGCGTAAAGGCCTTCTCGCGCACTTCCCGATTCGAAGGATTCAGATTATTGATCCAAATCGAGAGTTCAGGGTTAAAGAAGGTCGACGGCGAAAGTAGGGACTGGAGGAAGAACGCCGTGGCGAGTAAGCCGGCCACGATCCCGGGGTGCGGGAGCGCCCGCTTTTCGGATTCGGCGCTTCGATAAAAGGAGACCGTGATCGCAAACAGCCCGACAAACAGCCACGCTAACCACTTCGGATGTACCGACAGTTCCGGGATGAAAAAGAGCGGTGATGCCAGAAGCAGGAGCGAAAGAGGCGGAAAGGGAATCGCGTAGATCGAGATAAAGGCAGCGAGCGTCGTCGTCAGCCTGAGGATCATTGGGAAGGAGAGCGGCATGGCGCCTTTAAACGGATTGAGGGTACGCTCGCTTCAGCCAAATCCATACGAAAGAAGAACTCGATTCCACGCTGATCTCGGGCCACGTCGCCCATGTATAAAGGAGTAGCAAGATAAAGAGGATCGAGGATACTTTCCAAAAGCGTGCCATCAGAAGGAGGGCGATTGCCGTCAGAAAATAGAGCAAGGCGTCCCGAAGGATCGGCGGGTCGGCAACGCCCATCCAGCTCCACAGAAAATAGCTTAACGCCATCGCAAATAACGCGATGACCGATCCGTAGAGCAACGAATAAAGGATGCGATTACGAGTGTTTCGGCTCATATCGGTCCTCCTTTAGGGTCGTTATGCCGATTCCTTTTTTGCGAAATACGGCGCGCTGCGATTCGGTGAGCTCATCTCGAAGGGAAAAGATCCACATTTCGTTGCCATGCGACTTGAATCGCAACAGCATCGCTTCGTCTTCCGGAGAGATGTGTTCCGCAAGTACCCACAGGTTTGCCTGCGGGTCGTGAAATTGCGCGAGAGAATGCCGAGCGGTTTCAGATGTAACGGAATCCAGTGCCAGCTCCACGCCTGCATAGCGAGCGGAAGCGATCGGCACGACATTTCCTTTTTGGGAGCGAAACAATTGCACGGTAATCGAATTGGCTAACGCCTGATACGCGAGAGAAAAGGCGAGGTCATACAGCGCGTCCTTGGCTTCGAGCGCGCGGTCGTCGTGCGCTTGGGGTGCCAACACGACCAAAGTTACCTGCACATCCGACTCTTCGTCGTAATGGCGCATCATCCACTCTTGCATTCGCGCGCTCAGCTTCCAGTGGATCTTTCGCATCGGGGTACCCGGTAGATACGGTTCGATATGGGAGACCTCGTCTTGTCCGGTCCGCCTTGTGCTTTTCACAGGCTTTGTGGAAGTGGCTTCCGCCACGGGGATCTCCGCATTTTGCAAATCGGGGAGGATCAGCGCAGGTGACGCCTCCACCTTTGCGGGCATCAGAAAAAGACCGAAGGCATCTTCGAGGTAGATGCTGCGGTCGGGGAGCGGATAATGGCCGATATGAAAGGCTTTTGCCCGTAAGATGCGCTCGGCGCGCCCTTTTCGCGGGACGAGAAGACTCGGTATGTTTTCGTCCGGTATCATCAATTGAACGGCGGAAAATGCGCTTTTGTTGGTGGCGCGAAGAATTACGTCGAAGGTTCGGTTTCGGTGAATCGACCGACTCGGCACGAGAAGTTCGATCCGTAATGCGC
>CAZFWK010000038.1:10663-13148 GCA_964522555.1 uncultured Peptoniphilaceae bacterium
CCACGCCCATAAGGGAACCAAAGTCCAAAACAGGAGCAGAATATGCGGAAAGGGGCGTAGTTTAAACTGCAGCGTGATCGCGATTACGGGGAGCATCAGGAGCCAGAGCCAAAACCCGAATCGCACTTTCATGACTTCGGTACCGGCAGCGCCGCCAGAATCTCGGTTAAGACGGCATCCGCATCGATGTCGGTTAAGAGCTGGTCCTGCCCGGAATTCAAGCGATGAAGCAGTACCGGCCGCGAAAGCGCGATTACATCGTCGGGGATGACATAGTTTCTCCCCTTCAACAGCGCCCGCACTTTGGATGCGCGAAGGAGCATTTGCGAAGCTCTGGGGCTTGCGCCGACTTTGATCTGTCGGTGTACTCTCGTCTTACTACATAGGTCGACCACATACGCTTTGATCCCGTGGCTTGCGTGGGCGATGTCGACATTCGATTTAAAGATTTGAATATCTTGCGCAGTCGCGACCGGGGTGAGCGCTTCGTGAAGAATTTGCTGTGTATCCTGCTCGAGGATTTCGATCTCTTCTTCTCTAGAGGGGTAGCCTAAGTCGAGCTTGACCATAAAACGGTCTAATTGGGCTTCGGGAAGCGGATACGTACCGGCGAACTCGATCGGGTTTTGCGTCGCGAGCACCATAAAGGGCTGCGGCACCGGATACGTGATTCCGTCGACCGTCACTTGAAATTCCTGCATGACTTCCAAGAGGCTCGACTGCGTTCTCGGCGCGCTTCGGTTGATTTCATCCGCCAATACGATATGGCTCATGACGACGCCCGGGTGAAAGACAAAGCGCTGTTCCTTCGGGTCGTACAGATTAAAGCCCGTGATATCGGAAGGCATCAGGTCTGGGGTGAACTGAACGCGCTGAAAGCTCATCTCGAGCGATTTCGCGAGCGCGGACACAAGCGTCGTTTTCCCAACGCCCGGCACATCTTCGATCAAGACATGGCCGCCCGCGAGCAGCGCAATCACGATCAACTCGATTGTGTCGGATTTTCCTGCGATTACTTTCCCTATATTGGAGGTGAGCTTTTCGGCTAAATTTTGATAGTTTTTAGGTTCGATCATCGGTTCTCTCTTTTCGTTTGGGATAGTGGTTCGATTGTGTATCTAATACCCGAATACAGGCGCGATTCCAACCCCACGAGGGGGCTTGGACAGTTTTCGCAAGATAAGGAAAATAGATGAAAAACATTAGTAAAATTTATTGGACGAAAAATTGTCTAAATGATAGGATGGTAAGCGTATAAAAATACTGTTTTATGGAGGATCGAATGTTACAAGAACCGTTCTTATCCTATTTTCTCGCGTGCAAAATTCCTTGCACCGAACACACCGCAACACAATCGAAGAAGAGCGTAACGGCGCGTAGATCGGAAGTGAACTAGATGAAAGAGTTTACCAAGAGAATCCCCACCCCGATCACAGGACTCATACTAGGCTTGGCTGCTTTAGGAAATCTGCTCCAAAGCTATGGAGACGGAATTCGAAATACGATCGGCGCGATCGCGGGTGTCTTATTCCTTTTATTCGTAGTGAAAATTCTTCTTCACAAGGACGCATTTCGCACAGAGCTTGGAAATCCCGTAATCGCTTCGGTATTTGCTACTTTTCCGATGGCGACCATGATCTTGGCAACCTACATGAAGGCGAATTCGCCGGATATGGCTTCGGTCGTATGGATCTTGGGGATCTTGCTACACGTAATCGTCATGGCGTACTTCACCGTAACCTTCGTACTGAATCTTAAATGGCCGCAGGTGTTTGCGAGCTGGTTTATCGTCTATGTCGGCATCGCGGTGGCTGCCGTTACAGCCGGTGCCTTCGGGTATGCGACGATCGGGAAGATCGCCTTTTGGGTCGGGTTCATTTCACTATTGGCGCTGTTGCCGGTGGTGACGAAGCGCTATTCGATGAAGATTGAAGAGCAACCCATCACAAAGCCGCTCATTGCGATCTACGCAGCGCCCGCCGCACTCTGCCTAGCGGGTTTGGTCAATTCGAAAGCTTCGACAAGCACTATACTCGTCTGGTTTTTACTCATTTTATCGCAAGCGCTCTATGTCTTTGTGCTCACAAAAATGCCAAAGCTACTAAAGCTTCCCTTTATGCCAAGCTACTCCGCGTTTACGTTCCCATTCGTCATCAGCGCGCTTTCGCTCAAATTGGCAAACGGAATGCTCTCACAGTCCAATCCCGTTCCGCTTCTGGGAACCATTGTAAAGATCGAAGAAGCCATCGCTGTGATCCTGGTGTTCTACGTACTGCTCCGCTATCTGCAATTCATCTTCGTGACTTCACAACAAACCGCAAAATAAATTCAATCGAAACGAACGGGGGCGAAAGCCCTCGTTTTAGTTTGTAGGCAAAGTCCGCTCAGTCGAGCCCGGAGTACCCCTTTCGGCACGCTCACGGACCGCTTGCAAGCCTTGCGCATTTTGGTGCAGTTCAAAATGCGATGCAAGACTCATGCAAAG
>CAZFWK010000039.1:0-13028 GCA_964522555.1 uncultured Peptoniphilaceae bacterium
GGAGGGGCTTCTCAAGATCAATGAATTGAGCGTCAAATTCCTGGACGAGCATTTGCGTTAAGCGATTGTGACAATTTAAGGTATTTCGTCCATTTTTTATAAAAAGCCATCGCAAGACGATGGCTTTTTTAGTTAGCAGAATATACGAGTTTCTATGTTACAATAGAGAAAATCAGAAAGAAATGAGGAAATGCAATGAATTTACCGGTGTGCCCGAAGTGTGGCGACAAATATACCTATCAAGATGGGCATCTCTATATCTGCCCGATGTGCTTTCACGAATGGACGGAAGAAAGTTTACTTGCGGAAGAAGAAGCGCTGATCATTCGCGATGTGAACGGAAACCCGATCGAAAATGGAGACGAGGCAACGATTGTAAGCGATTTGAAACTTGGGAAAAACACGATCAAACAAGGGGCGAAGGTAAAAGGGATCCAAATACTGGATACTCCGGTTGACGGTCACGACATCCAAGGCAAAGTTGACGGCTTTGGAACCTTATATTTGAAATCTTCGGTCATCAAGAAATAGCCGTTACTATGGCAAGAAAGGATGGATAGTATGCAAAACGGTCGAATCGGGTTTATTTTTAGCCGACTCCTATTATTTGTACTCGTCTTATCGGCGATGACGCAAAATGCATATGCGCAAAAGCAGGATGTGCTGCCGGGGCTGGGGACGGTGGTCGAGTCGTGGAGTCGCGAAATTTATCCGGGGGTCACCTGGCAATCGATCCGGTCGAAGAATGCGGCAGGACCGCAAGTCGGGTCCACGGTTCGTTTTTCCTACCCGAATACCGATGTCGAGGCGATCGCCACTTTCGGGAAAACCGTATACGGGGGCGATTCGCTATCCGCTGTCGTAAAAGAGGTGGAGGAGAAGGGCTATCGAGTGGTAGCCGCGATCAACGGCGACAGCTACGATACGGCAACAGGCGTACCCAAAGGGATGGTGATTGAGGAAGGTATCTTACATACTTACAGCCCTTCTTATAAATTTGGGTTGGGATTTACAAAAGACAAAAAGCTCGTATATGGCGATGCAAATTTGCGCACGACCGCTACGATCGCGGGGACCGATGTACCGATTTTCGGGATTAACAAGCAAAGAAAGCAGGACAAATCCGGCGCTTATCTTTTGACGGAACGCTTTGGCTCCACAACAAAGTCGCTGACAGAAGGGATCGAGGTCGTTCTCAATGTGTCCACGTCGGGCTATAAAGGTCTGGCCATCGGCGGTTCGATTGAAGGGAAAGTCGCTTCTATCCATACGATCAAGAATAGTAGTTCCGGAGCTTCCACTCCGATCGGCAAGGGACAAATTGTGTTGACGACGAGCCGCACCTCCGTTCACCACGCGTCCTTATCTAAAGCGAAGGTTGGGGACACCGTGAAGATCCGTGTGACGGATCAAACGAAAGATGCTGACTGGAGCCAAGTCAAGACGGCGATCGGGATTTACCATTCGCTGGTCGATGGCGGCAAACGCAAAGAGGACTGGCTCGCGATTCGGGACTTGCACCCCAGAACCTCCGTTGCCGTCTCGAAGGACGGGTCCGTTCATTTAATGCAAAATGAAGGCAGGCGTGCAGGGTATGCAGCCGGTCTCAAGTACCTTGACCTCGTGGATTATTTCGTATCGTTTAAACATACTGATATTTTCAATTTTGACGGCGGCGGCTCCTCGACGATCCAAGCTACCTTTATGGGGGACGACCGCGCAACGCTAATGAATCGTCCGTCTGACGGCAGAGAGAGAAGCAATGCAAACGCATTGTTGTTTGTCGTACCGAAAACGGGTGAAAAGGGATCGCCTAAAGCGCTTCACATTTACCCGCCGGAAGGGAATGGGTATAACTCCCATCTCTCGATGGTGACCGGTACCCAGTCCGCATTTTCCGTGAAAGCGACCGACTCCGCCTACCATGCCGTGGCGATCAACCCCGATGATTTACGCTATGCGGTAGAGGGAGAAATCGGCACGGTAGAAAATGGAATTCTGATTGCGGGGCCGAAAAAGGGGAGCGGTGCGGTCAAAGTAACGCATGTGCCGACCGGTGCAGAAGGTCGGATCGGGGTTACGATCACGGGCACAGTCGATAATCTGAACCCGAATCTGCGCGCTTTACAATTGGATCCGAACCAATCCGCGACCTTGCGCTTTACGACTTCCATCGACGGGAAGGCACTCCCGATCCATACAAAAGCGCTTCAATACGAACTCTCTGACAAACGACTTGGATCGATCACATCGGATGGAGTATTTACCGCCGGATCGGAAAAATCGGTAGGGACTTTGACCGTACGGCTGGGTGATTTTAAGACGAGTATCCCGGTCGAGATCGGGAAGGATCCGGTTGTCATCAACGGATTCGACGCGCCCCTTGATAAGCAGAATTGGCATTGGAGATACTTTAATGCAAGCGGTGCGAGAGGCGGCGATGCGAAAGTTTCGCTTAACACCGACAAGAATTTTGTCAAATCCGGTGCGGGTTCTTTAAAGATCGAATACGACTTCCGGACGAAACCGGTTACGGGCATCGTCGCTTGCGAAGTCGGCCCAAAACCCGGTTATGGGAAGCTAGAAGGACAACCGAGCGGGATCGGGATGTGGGTTTACGGAGACAACAGTTCCGCTTGGATCCGCGTCCAATTTGCGCCCAATACGTACACGGGTGATGTATTCGTCGACTGGGACGGTTGGAAGTATATCGAGCTGCCGATCCCCGAAGAGACAGCCTATCCGTTTGAAATCGTATGGGGAATTCGCTTGGTATCGGACCCCGATCAAAAGACGAATCACAATAAAGGAGTCCTGTATTTCGACGATCTCACCCTCTTATACGGCGGCGGGACGAAAAACGTAAGTGCTCCGGCTTGCTCCATCGATCGCATTTCCGGGTCGAACCGATTTGAGACGGCCAATGCGATCAGCGAAAGACTCACCGATAAATCGAGTGCTGTCATCCTAACCAGCGCAGAAAAGTATCCCGATGCTTTGGTAAGTGCGCCGCTTTCCGGGGCAACCGGAAGCCCGATACTACTGACGAATCAGGAGTCGGTTCCGCAGAGCACACTCGCGCGGATGGAATCACTGGGTACGAAACGCGTATACCTTCTGGGCGGCACGAACACAATCGGGGAAGCGGTAGAAAAGACGCTCAAAGACAAAGGTTACGAAGTGTTACGGCTAGCCGGACAGAACCGGTACGAAACAGCTGTCACCTTGGGGAAAGAAGTGCGAGAGACCCAGAAATTCGATGCGCTGTATTTGGCGAGCGGAGAAAACTACCCGGACGCGCTTGCCATTACCACCATGGCGATCAAAACGAAGCAGCCGATTCTCTTGACCACCAAAAGCGTGTTACATGCCGATACGGCACAAGCGATCCAAGATTGGGGGATCAAAAAGGTTCATGTAATTGGAGGGGAACAAACCATTCAGCCGGCTGTTCTTTCGGAGCTCGAGTCCATGGGAGTCGAAACGGTGCGGGTTGCCGGCGCGAATCGCTTTGAAACGGCCGTTCGAATTGCGGAACTCGCCCACTCGAAGCCGACCCAGGCGTATTTGACGAACGGAATGCATTTTGTCGACGCGCTGGCTGCGGGACCACTCGCAGGAGCGCATGAAGCGCCGATCTTATTGGTGAGGCCCAAACAAATGCCTGCAGAGGTACGGGATTACTTGTCGAAAAACAAGATCGGGGAGCCGCATTTAATCGGTGGGGCGAACTCCGTAGGAGCGGAAATCGAGAAAGCGATCTGCGAGATCTTGAAATAACAAAGTGAAGCCGGGGACGATCGATTTGGCTAGTCTTCGGCTTCAAAACATGGCGGAATTCCCATTTCGCGTAAATCGATCCGATGACGGGTATATACCACAAATGAGTTCATTATGAGAGGAAGGTCGCAATGATTTGGAAAAAGAAAACGAGACGGCGCTTCACAGCGACTCTATTACTTATCGCGATACTGCTGCCGGGGTATCCCGCTTTTGCGGCGGAAAAGGAGGCGAACCTCATTCGAATTGAGGGGAGCAATCGATATGAAACGGCTTTGAAAGTGGCAAATGTCGTCAACCCGAACAGCGGACAGTATATACTGGCGAGCGGTGAAAACTACCCCGATGCGCTTGCCGGTGCTCGGCTCACGGAAGGCAAGTACCCGATCCTATTGACACCAAAGAATGCATTGGACAAAGGAGTTGCCGCAAAATTACGGCAAAATTCGGCTGCGCAAGTGTATATTTTAGGCGGCACGAATACTCTTTCTTCCGCGATTAGCAGCGAGGTAAGTGAGATCGGAAACTCGTATACGCGACTTGCAGGTGCCGATCGATATGAGACTTCGGCGATCATTGCCGGAAAAAAGGCCGTCAATCGAGTGGTCGTGGCGAGCGGAACGAATTTCCCCGATGCTTTGGCCGGTTCCGCCCTGGCGCTAAAAAACGACGCAGCGATCGTCCTGGGGAGTCCGAGTCAAATCCATCCTTCCGTATCTGCGTATTTGAAAGGGTTCGCCAACCCTACGCTCACCCTCCTCGGTGGAGAGAGCACTTTCTCGAGGGCCGTAAGGGGGCAGTATCAGTCTTTTGACTCGAAGCTCTCGCAATACGCGGGTAGCGATCGTTATGAGACCGCGGCAAGGATTGCGGAAAACTTCGTGAATCCGAAATCGATTATCATCGCTACCGGAGAGAATTATCCGGATGCGCTGGCTGCGGCACCCTTGGCGGGTAAACTGAACGCGCCGATCCTGCTGGTGCGAAAAAACGAAGTTCCCGCAAAAGTCTTGCAGTATATCGAGAAAAACCGAGAGAGCATTCAGGATGTCTATATCTTGGGCGGCGTGAATTCGGTCTCGCAAAGAGTCGGCAATTCCATAGCGCACGCGCTTGCCGTATCGCAGCAGCCCTGGCAAATCGCATATGAAAAGGTGCTCACGGGAGAAGAACCGATCCGTACCGAGAGAAAGTCCATTCGATTAACTGACTCCAACGCGAGATTTACTCTCCATGATTTTGATCGAGACGGGGTTCCCGAACTGGTCATCGATCATCCATATTTGGAGCAAGGTGGAGGCGAAAGCCCGTTGGATCTCAACGACTACTTCGTGTTGACCTATCGCGACGGACTCCAAACGGCTTTCGAATACGAAGACCGTACTTTCTATGGACGTGCGATCTTGGGGTACGATCCCGCTACGGATCGGCTGATGCAAACCACGGGGCATGAAGCCATGCATCAGCAAGCCTATGTACTGAAAAACGGGAAAATGGTAAGCGTGTACTACTTGCGTTCCGGATACTACGACGATCCCGCGATTGAGAAGATCGAAGGAGTAGAAAAAGCGATAACGGTATCGGAGTACAATAAGCTTTCGGAGAAGTTTGGAGATACTCTTCAAGCGTTCCCGTTTCAAAATAATACCGCAGCCATACGAGCCGAACTATTGCGAAATAAATAAAGAAAACTTCGAAATGCGTGTTCAAAGGTTGAGGGCATTAACGAAGTCCGTTCAGTCGAGCCCGGTATACCCCTTTCGGCACGCTCACGGACCGCTCGGCCAGGATATGGCCTCAAGGGGTATACCGGGCTCTCCTTCACTCAATCTCAAGAAACTCTATAATCAATCTGAACCTTCGAACTACTCAGTTCGAAGGTTTTTTCTATTCTGCGCTTAGGGTTTGCTTTTTCTCACTTTTCGTCGGGATAAAACTCACAATGAGTGTGCTGAGAAGAATCCCGGCTAGGCCGCCCAATACGCCGGCATATAACTTAGTGGGGCTTCTTTGTTCCGCGATTTCCGCTGTATCGATTCTCGACAAATGGTCGATTTTCATGATGCGGACAGCTTCCTCGAGCGTGACGTCGATTGCGGTGTTGACGATAGCAATCGCCTCTTCAGGGGTGCTGGCGCTAGCTGTAACCGGGATGACGAGGGAGTCGCTGCGTTTGTGCGCATCGACTTTTCCGTACAAATCCTCTGGGTTCAGGCCGAGTCTTTCGGCTACGAGATTTGCAACCGCCTGTGATTCGATAAGGTCGACATAAGTTTCCACTAATTGCCGGTTCAAGGAAGCGTCGCTCGATGTAAAGGTGATCGGAGCTTCCGTATCGGCGTTCGGAGAGGTGTTTAACGGTCCTACTACATAGGAGGCTTCAGCCCGATAGGACAGCGGAGTATTGGCTTGGAGGATAACGGCACTGATAGCAACGATCGCTCCGACGATCAGGATGATCGGGATTCGCCGAAAGATTCGGGTGGCAAAGTCATGCATAGGGAGTTGGCTCATAGTGTCTCCTTTCCAATTTCGGATTTCGTTCATTGACGGTACTTAATGGCAAAGCGAGCAGTAGGAAACTGATATAGATTCCTTCGTAGCCCGGGATGAGAAATGAAGCATTGTCGAAGATTGCATAAAGGTAAAACGAAAAGATGGCGCTGATATAGACGGTTGCGTCGGCCGGTCGCGATTTCAGCATTTTCTCATAGATTCGCAGAAACTCAAGAAAAAGGAACAGATGCGCGAGGCACAGTAAAAATCCGCCCGCTACGATTAACCCGATATAGTAACTATGGTAGTGTGCCTTGCCCAAGGCGGACTGCTGAAGCGAGAGCTCGGCGGTATGCATACCGGTTCCGATCAGCCAGCCGGGTGTATCCATCTGCTGGAGCCCGTAAATCCAGATACCGCTTCTTCCGGTGTCGCCGACTTGCCCCCTGATCAGGATGCGAGTCGCATAAGTGAAGAGCGAGGGTCTGACGAAAAAGACCACGACGATCAGCAGTGCGAGCGCCAGTAACACCCGGTAGAATGCAGGCTTCATGCTATATCGCATCATCGAGTAAATGAGTAAAAAAGAGACTACGCCGAGCAAAGCGGCTCTTGACAAGGTGCCGGTCAAAACAAAACCGAATATCGCGAGCAGGAGTAGATCGACCCCGCGCTTTTCGGGTCGCAGGAAAAAGATCGCAATGAAACCCATATATATGAGTTGGGCGAATCCGTTTCGATTATAGAAGACCGATCGGATGTCGATCTCGTACGCATCTCGAACGCCGGCAAGCCCCAGATAGCTGTCCCATTCGGTCACGAGGCTGTAGAGGCTCATCGCAATTACGACTGCGACCAAAAACATTGGGAAGAGTCGTACCCCTCGTCCCGTTCGAAGTAAGCTCGGAACAAGCCAAAGCGCGACAAAGCACAATAGGGTCTGTAGGGTGAAGGTCAAATCCTCCTGCGAATAGCGGCCGTACAGCCCATGTGCGCTCAGTTGGAGGACGGTAAGGAGCAAAACGCTTGTGATCCCCAATAGCGCGAAAGTCGAAAGCGAGCGCTCGCGCCGTGCGAACAACGCGGCGATGAGCATCCCGATCGTACCGACATACGTACCGAATTCCCGTAACCACGGAACTAAGTCTTCCGAGTAGGGATCGGTGTAATAATGGTCAATCAGCTCCGGCGACAACAAGATGAGAAAGGCGACAACGGCGACTATGGCAGGGTAAAGTCCGCTATCCTTCGAAAGCGGGTAGGAGTGCGGTTCGGTCAGTCGGGATTCAGCCATTTGGATCACCTCTTCTCGTTATTTATATACCCACAACGGATAGTATGACGCGAATTTCGTTAGGATGCACGAGAGTTGGGTAAATGTAACCACATCAAAGGAAATACTGAATAGGAGAGAAAAATGAACGATAAGAAGATTACCTTCCAACTCTGGTTTGACAAAGAAGCAAAGGATGCACGCGACTTTTATTTAGACATTTTTAAAAATTCTGAAGAACTGAGCCGCTCTGTGATCGAAGATACGCCAAGCGGGACAACGGAGCTCTACTCGATTCGACTGGAGGATATCCGGCTTTTGCTAATGTCCGCCGGACCGTATTTCAAACTAAATCCTTCCATTTCCCTTGCGGTGAAATGCAAAGACAAAGCGGAAGTAGATCGTCTATACGAGCGACTTTCCGAAGGCGGATTTGTCGCGATGCCTTTGGATTCTTATGATTTTAGCCCGTACTTCGCGTGGGTGATGGATCGATTCGGGGTATCGTGGCAATTGATCCTGGTAGAAGACGAGGACATTACCGCGAAAATTGTCCCTTCTCTTATGTTTATCGGAGAGAACTTCATAAAAGCGAAAGAAGCGATCGAATATTATACGGGAATTTTCTCGAATGCTTCCACACTGTCGATCCACGAGAACGAAGGGGCCGTAGCTACAGCGGAGTTTAAGCTGGAGGATCAAGTCTTTGCCATATAAGAAAATGATTTTCAACACGACTTCGCGTTGAATGAGGCGCTTTCCATCATCGTCTATTGTGACACGCAAGAAGAGATCGACGCGCTCTGGGAGGCGTTGTCGGCCGTTCCGGAGAGCGAGCAGTGCGGTTGGCTGAAGGATCGCTACGGCGTTTCCTGGCAGATCATCCCGCGCGTTTTGGACGAGTTGATGTCCTCCTCCGATGCGGAGGCTTCAAGCCGCGTAGTGGAGGCGTTCTTACAGATGAAAAAGTTTGATATTCAAGCACTGGAGCGCGCGTACCGAGGAGAGAATGGATTTTAAGAATATTTGAATGTAGAAACCCTTAGATTTCAACAGCATAACTCTTTCAAGGAATGTCGACTTGGTTTATCGAATCAAAGTTGGCATTTTGTTTGGGAATTGTGGTATAATTTCAAAGAAGTTACAAAATGTTTACAATTTTGATCAAGGGGGATCTATGAATAAACGAAATGAGAAATTCTTCGGATTGCGAAGAAGCGTTGCAATTGCTCTGCTTCTGGCTTTCTTCATTCAGCTGAGCAGCCCGACAATCGCATTTGCCAATCCGAAAGAGACGGTGGTCATCACCGATACTGACGTCAACGTGCGCACAAAGCCTTCCACAAACGGCGACTCGAAAGTGCTGGGGCGTGTGAACACGAGTGATTCTTTCACTTTAGTTGGCACCGAGAAGGATGCGAGCGGAAGGGCATGGTTCGAAATTTCCTACAAGGGCAATACCGCCTATGTAGTAAGCACATACAGCAAGGTTGTCGCAGAAACGGACTCGAGTTCGAATGCACAGGAATCGAGCGAGACGATCACCGTTACCGATTACAGCGTCAACGTACGTACCGGTGCCGGCACTTCTTCGAACATCATCGGCAAAGCCAATACCGGGGATGTGTACCCGCTTTTGGAAACCGTACGAAATGCAGGGGACGATTGGTACAAGATTTCATATAAAGGACAAACCGGGTATATTATCGGCACCTATAGTCGTATCACTTCGAAGACACAGGTAGAAGAGCCTGCGGTAACCGAGGCATTGCCTGTGGCGCGTGAAGAAAGGTCCGAAAATGCGAACCATGCTTATTCGGTATCGCCGTACAATCAAACGATCGAACAGGCTGCAGCTGCGCAAGCGGCAAGCCGAAGGCCGGTAACGAGCTCATCTAACGGTTGGATACCGGCTTCGGTGAACCAAGTAAAGGCCGCGATGGATCCGCTACGCATCCTGCAAGTCGACTATCGTCAAGAAGTCGAAGCGCCGGATACGGTAAAGATTACGACCGACAACTTACGCGTGCGCTCTACCGCAAGCTTAAGCGGCACCGTTCTCGCCAAAGTACACTCCGGCCAAGTATACGACGTACTCGACCAATCGGGCAATTGGCTTCAGATCCGCGTAGGAAACCAAACGGGTTGGGTCAGCGGAGAGTTCACTGCACCGGTTGGCGAATCGGCAGCATCCTACGCGATCGGTGAAGTGATCAGCGTGAAGACCGCTAGCCTCAATATACGGGAGCGAGCGAGCTTGGACGCAAAAGTCGTAGGTTCAGCGAAGCGCGGCGAAGCATTCTTTATCGTCGACGAATCGAACGATTGGGTTAAGATCGTGAAAAACGGCGTGAGCGGCTGGATTTTATCCGTGCATGCGGGCGAAGTACTGGCAGAAAAAACCGAATCGGTTCCGCAACAGATGTATCAATTCTTGGATCTCAGAGAATATACCGGGCTTTCCGCATCGTCGATTAATGAAAAACTACTGCAGAATAAAGGCGTTTTAAGCAATCAAGGTGATGCATTTGTCGAGGCAAGTCAAAAGTACAGTGTGAACGAAGTGTATTTGGTATCGCACGCGCTACTGGAGACCGGGCAAGGCAAATCAACACTGGCGGCGAACGCATGGTATCACCCGACGAGAAAGACAGCCACGAGCACGAGTGCTTCCGTCAGCGCGCAAAAGCTGAAAGCGGACGGGTATGTGCAGGTATACAATGTGTACGGAATCTCCGCGATCGACAGCAGTCCGTTCCAAAGTGGAGCACGATTCGCATACGAAGCCGGATGGACGACGCCCGAAAAGGCCATTGTCGAAGGGGCGCAATGGATCGCAAGTCGCTATATCAATAACGACAAATACAATCAGTACACGCTCTATCGTATGCGATGGAACCCGGAATACTCCTCGCATCAATACGCGACGGACATCAACTGGGCGACTAAGCAAACCAATCTGATGAAGAAAACGTACGATACCGTATCGAATTACAATTTCAAATTTGTGATTCCGCAATACAAATAATCGGCAGCGCAGATCAATCGATCTGCGCTGTTTTTCGATGAGTGCGACTTTATCTCATCCGATCTCCACACGAAATCCACACGATTTCGTTACACTGTAATGAAATGAACAAGTCTTACGCAGAGGAGGAATCCGATGGCAATCGAACCGACACCGGCTCGCATCTTATTATTGGAAGATGAGGCGGATATACGAGAAGTGGTAAATGAATATCTCATGATCGCAGGTTACGAAGTGATCACAGCGGAAGCCGGGCAGGAGGCGATCGACTTGCTCGCCTTACATGCGTTTCACTTGGCGATTCTGGACATTATGGTGCCGGGTCCTTCCGGACTGGAAGTGCTGGCGCATATACGTACCATTCGTCCCGAAATGCCTGTGATCATGCTGAGTGCTTTAGAGGATGAAAAAACGCAGATCACGGCATTTAACCATTTCGCGGACGATTATGTGACGAAGCCTTTCTCACCCATCCTGCTTCTGAAACGGATTACGACGATTTTACATCGCAGAGGAGTCCGCGCAATGAGTGCGGGAGAAACTACGACTCAGCGCCTCAACTGTGATAAAGACTCGTATCAGGCCTTCTATGAGGGAAAAAGTCTGGAACTCACCTTGAGCGAATTCATCCTCTTACAAACTCTGATGGATCGACCCACGCAGGTCTTTACAAGAGAACAATTGATCGACGCGATCTATCAAGGCGACTACTACGGAAGCGACCGCGTGATCGACTCACATATGAAGAACTTGCGAAAGAAGCTTCCCAAGGACTATATTAAGACGGTGATCGGCGTCGGGTACCGATTCGACGGGAGCCTACTATGAATTTGACTCGTAAAACCTTGCTATACACGATTCTGATCAGCTTGATCCTGACCGTTTTTTTTACCGCCTATCTCGTGTGGCTTTTGCCTGGCCTTTATGTCGAGCATGTAAATCGGCAGTATGTCTCACAATTTGAAGAGCTGCATTTAAAATTTGTGCAAAATGACCAATATCTTGGGGTGGCGGATAATCCGATGAGCAATTCGGTAAGCGTGGTATTTCCGAAAAGTAAGGGAGACATCCGCATCTACTCGAGGATGGCGGAGTTGCAGCTTAAAGTGAAGGACAAGAGACTCGAAGAGATGCTGGATTTAGTTCGAGAAAAGATTAAGAAAGCCGGCGAATCAGCCGATTTTCAAAGTGAAGAAAATCTGCTTTCGGAGATTATTACGGAGGATGAGATTGCGAATCTGTTTTCCGCCGCGATCGACGCTCTCCCTGTGGAGATTGTGACGCTTCACTACACGCCCTTCACCCTCTCAGACGACTCTCTGATGTACGACGCGAAGCGAATCGGTGAAAATACAAGTCTCGTGGCAGTGAGCGGCAGTTATGATGCTAACGAATATGTGAATCTGGTCGCGATCACAGACCGCGGGCAGGAATATGTGTTTTCCATTGCGAGCGTCGTAACGGGATCGATCGGACAGATCCTCCCGGTTACGCTGCAGAGCCTGCCGATGATCTTACTCGTGATGGCCGGGATTGCGGTCGCCGCATCGTATCTGTTTTCGGACCGGATCGTGCGCCCGATCACGGCGGTTTCCGCCCATGCGAGGGAGATGATGGAGTCGGGGTATGAAGATGTTCCGAGTTTGGATATCCGATCAAACGATGAGATCGGGCAGCTCGCACAGGATCTGGATGCGCTGTACCTCACACTGCAAAAACAATTTCGAGACCTCGCGCACGAACACCATCGGCAGGAAGTCTTCCTGCGCGCGGGCTCTCATCAGCTGAAAACTCCGCTTACCGCGTCCATGCTATTGGTAGACGGGATGATTCATCGGGTGGGGAAGTATCAGGATATCGAAGCCTATTTGCCGAAGGTGCGAACTCAACTAAAGCAGATGCAACAAATGGTGGAGTCGCTCTTGGCGTTGCAATCCGAAGCGAACGAAATGCAGATCGAGCCAGTCGATCTGGAGAGCCTACTAAAGATACGAATTCACCCATATCAAGAGCTTGCGGACAAGCGATCGATCCGGATCGAAATGCACGGCAACGGCGTGATCATGGGCGATGTCGGACGGCTTGAAAAAATCCTGGATTCTCTGATCGGCAACGCGATTCAGTACACGGAAGTAGGGGGTAGGGTCGTGATTTTGTTGGAGAATGGCATCGAGATACGAAATACCCCCGCCATATTCGATGAAGAGGTCTTCGCTCACGTCATGGAGCCATTCGTGTCGTCTCATTTGGAACCGGGGCGAGGGCTGGGGCTCTATATCGCGAAAAACTACGCTGCAATGCAAGGTCTCGATTTGCAGATGAAACGGGAGCAGACGGCAGTTTCGGCGCGGCTTTTTCCGGCAGGATAATGCACAAAACGACACACACGACTTCCATCGGTTCTCCATACGATCGGTGTAGGATGGAGGCAGATCGAAAGGAGAGTACCGA
>CAZFWK010000040.1:0-13000 GCA_964522555.1 uncultured Peptoniphilaceae bacterium
ATCGAGAGGACGAAGGCTCAGCTGGAGCGCGTTGGACTCCCCTGATGGAGTCACGTTTTTTGTAAACCCATTCAGTTCATTTGACTTTGTCTACAGACTGAACACGACACCGCCGGCATCGTGTTCTTGTTTGTTAGAGTACTTTCGATAAAAAGTTGATCGTTCGGGGCTCCTTCGGATTTGCGAAGAACGACGCAGGGTCGTTTTGCTCTACGATCCGACCTTCGTCCATAAAGAGAATCCTCGTCCCCACCTCTTTCGCAAAACCCATCTCATGCGTCACCAAAACCATCGTCATCCCCTGCACGGCCAGCTCTTTGATAACATCGAGCACCTCGCCGACCATTTCCGGGTCCAACGCTGAGGTTGGTTCGTCAAACAGCATGACCTTCGGGTGCATCGCAAGCGCGCGGATGATCGCGATCCGCTGCTTCTGTCCGCCGGAAAGTTGCGACGGGTACGCATCCGCTTTGTCCGCCAAACGGATCCGATTCAAAAGGGACAGGCCCTGCTCTTTTGCCTCTTCCGGAGACATGAGTTTGCATTGCACGGGAGCCAGTGTGAGATTCTCCATCACGGTCATGTGACCGAACAAATTAAACAACTGGAATACCATACCCATCTGCCTTCGGATCCCGTTGATGTCCGTATGCTTGTCGGTGATCGTCTGCCCGTCGAAGATGATTGTCCCCGAAGTGGGCGTTTCCAATAAATTCATGCACCTGAGAAAAGTTGATTTACCCGATCCGCTCGGCCCGATTACGACGACCTTTTCGCCCGTTTCGATCGTTTCGGTAATATCCTTTAAAACCTCGTTGTCACCAAACGATTTGTACAGATTCTTAACCTCGATCACTTCTTCTGAGCCTCCTCTCGAAACGGTTCAGCAGGCCGCTTAAAAACATCACGACCGCCAGATAGATAAGTGCAGCGGCAAATAGCGGTAAGAATGCAGTGTACGTTACGCCTCGGATGATATCTGCACCGCGAGTCAAGTCGGAAAGGCCGATAAAGCCGGAAATAGAAGTTTCCTTCAAGAGTGTGATGAGCTCGTTTCCGAGTGCCGGCAAGATGTTCTTGATCGCCTGCGGCACAATGATATGGCGCATGACGGTGAAGTACCCTAAGCCCAATGAGCGTCCGGCTTCCATTTGCCCCGGGTCGATCGACATGATCCCGCCTCTGATAATCTCCGACACATAGGCGGCAGAGTTTAAGCCGAAAGACAAGACGGCCGCCAGCATCATATTGGTCGAATTTCGGAATAATACAAAATACATAATCATAAGTTGCACGACGACCGGTGTACCGCGCATGACCGTCAAATACACTTTGGTGATTTTATTTAAGAAGTATAACAAGGTACTGCCGCCGGATTCAAAAGGCTTCGGCTTGAGCTGGTCGCTCATCGCGCGAATGATCGCCAGCACCGTGCCCAGCGCGACTCCGATCAGAAGAGCAAAGATCGTGACAGTCAGGGTGATGCGCAGACCGTTCGCCAGATATTGCCACCTGGCTTCTTTAACAAAGTTTAAGTAGAATTGCGCTTGTAAAGTATCAAACATCATAATCTCCTATAAGAAAAGGACAGTCTTGCTGTCCTTTTAGGGTGATGACAAAGTCCGTTCAGTCGAGCCCGGTGTACCCCTTTCGGCACGCTCACGGACCGCTTGCAAGCCTTGCGCATTTTGATGCTTTTCAAAATGCAATGCAAGACTCATGCAAAGCTTCTCCAAGCGAATGCTCTTACGCTTGGTTAAGAAGCGATTGCGGCCAAGATATGGCCTCAAGGGGTACACCGGGCTCTCCTTCACTCCCTCTCGAAAAATAACTTTATCTACCGACTGAAAGGACAGTCTTGCTGTCCTTTTGGTTATTTCGGAATGTATTTGTCGACGATGCTTTGAACGGTGCCGTCGGAAATCAATTCTTTGAGCGCTTGGTCCACTTTATCGCGCAATTCGGTTTTATCTTTTGCGAAAGCAATCGCGTAGTCTTCTTCCGCATATTTGGTGTCGAGAATGACGAGCCCTTCATTGGCTGCCACATACGATTTTGCCGGCTCATTGTCGATAATGACCGCGTCTACTTTGTCCTGTGTAAGTGCTAGCACCGCATCGGCGCCCTTGTTGAAGCGCATTACATTGCCCTCACCATAATCTCCGGATGCGTAGATGTCGCCGGTAGTCGATAACTGAACGCCGATCTTCTTGCCTTCGAGCCCATCGACGTCTGTGACCGGGGAACCTTCTTTTACGATGATCGATTGGATTCCTTTCGCATAGCTGGTCGAGAAGTCGACACTTGCGAGACGATCTTCCGTGACCGTCATGCCGGCCATGCCCATATCGGCTTTTCCGGTACTTACCGCTGCGATAATCGAGTTAAATTCCATATCATCGATGCGAAGGGTCATACCGAGCTTCTTGGCGATCGCATCGGCTACCTCCGCGTCGATTCCGACGATCTTATTGTTTTCATAAAATTCGTACGGCGGAAACGACGCATTGGTTGCCATAACGAGCGTATTTTCATCTTTTTCCGTATCAGCTGCTTCTGTTGCAGCCGCTTCCGTTGCAGCCGTTGAGCCGGTGCCACAAGCCGCGAGTGCCATGACTACTACCAGTAGCAGGGCGATCCAAATATTCTTTTTCATTGTTCTCCTCCTGAAGATCTTCTATCTTTTTATTTTAGCGCTCTTCAACCTGCGATTCAAGTACCACTTTATTGCAGGAAAGAATTATACCGCAATTCATTCTCGATATTCGTCTGCGGACCGTGTCCCGGGTAGACGATCGTCTCGGGAGGCAGTTGTTTGAGTTTCTCTAAGCTTTCTTGCATCTGCTCCGGGCTTGCGGTTTGTAGATCGGTTCGCCCGATCGACCGCAGAAAGAGCGTATCGCCTGAGAACACATTTCCGCTGACCAAATAACAGACCCCGCCGGCCGTATGCCCGGGGGTATGGATCACTTGAACGCCGCCTGATACCGGTATGACCTCTCCGTCTGTAACGAACACATCCGCCTCTACCGTACAGGGTCCGTGAAACATCGATTTGCTCTGGTTTTGTACCGGATCCTCGAGCAACGCTTTTTCGTCTTCATGCGCATAGACCGGGACATCGAAAGCTTCTCTCATCTCGGCAACCGCGCCGATATGATCGCCGTGGCCATGTGTCAGTAAAATCGCTTTGATCACCGCCTCTTGCTCCTCGATATGCTGAAGTAAAAGCCCGGGATCACCGGCCGGATCGACTAAAAAACCCTCTTTTGTATCCGGATCGAAGGCTAAGTAGCAGTTTGTCTGATAGATGCCCGCCGGGATTCGAATGATTTTCATATGCACTCCTAAAAGGTTCGCTCGCTGTCGAGCAAAATGGTCACAGGGCCGTCGTTGATCAAATGTACCGCCATGTCGGCGCCGAATACGCCTTCTTCTACGGGAATGCCCGCATCGGTAATTAGGTTTTTCACCGCCTGTAAGAGGGCGGTCGCCAACTCTTTTCCAGCAGCTCGCGTAAAGCTCGGCCTTCTGCCCTTTCGGACGTCTCCATAAAGCGTAAACTGTGAAACTAATAGGACACTGCCGTTCACGTCGACAAGGCTTAAATTTAACTTATCCGCGTCGTCCTCAAAAATTCGAAGCCCGACGATTTTATCGGCGATATACTTCGCGTCCGCATCGGTGTCGGACTCGGATACACCGAGAAGTACCATATATCCTTTCCCGATCTCGCCGGTTACAACTCCTTCCACTTCGACCCTGGATCGGGTCACCCTTTGAATGATCGCTCTCATTTGGGTACCTTCGTTGTGACGCGGTACACATCGATGACGGACTTCACCGACCGGATCGATTCCAACAATCGGGTAAGCGAATCTTGGTTGCGTACGCGCAGCGTAATATTTAAAACGGAGATATTGTCTTTTGTTTTTCTCGCATTCATCCAACCGATCTCAAGCTTCGCGTCGGAGATCTTTCTGGTCACTTCCGTAATCAGCCCGCTTCGATCGATGGATAACACTTGGATTTCTACCTCAAAGGTGTCGGACTCGCGGTTGGTCCAATACACTTCAACCAATCGCGTTTCATCGGCATCCTGCACATTTGCGCAATCCGCTCTGTGGATCGAAACGCCTCTACCTTTCGTGATGTAGCCTACGATATCGTCTCCAGGAAGCGGGGTGCAACATCGGGCAAACTTGACCTGAATATTGTCTACACCCTTGATATTCACGCCTTGGTCCGAAGCTTTCTTCTTGCTCCGCTGAACTTCTTCCGGCAACGGCTTGACGTCGTCTTTATGATGCTCCGCATAGTAGTCGCGCAGCTTGGAGGTCACTTGATTGATCGTGACGCTTCCGTACCCGACCGCAGCATAAAGATCTTCGATCGCGGCAAATCCCAATTTCCCGGCGATGAGCTTTAACCACTCGTCCTTTAGGATCTCGGGGTAGCGATAGCCTAAGTGCTTGACTTCTTTTTCCAACGACTCGCGGCCGCGTACCAGATTGACCTCGCGGTCTTCTTTTTTGAAGAATTGGCGAATTTTATTCTTCGCCTGTGAACTCTGTACGATATTGAGCCAGTCGCGACTGGGACCGGTCGAGGAAGAAGAAGTGATGATCTCGACGATATTTCCGTTTCGCAGTCTTGTCGTTAAAGGCACGATACGGCCGTCGATCCTCGCTCCTACACAATTGTTTCCGACAGCACTGTGTACGCGATACGCAAAGTCGATCGGCGTGGAATTGAGGGGTAGATTGATTACGTCCCCTTGGGGAGTGAACACATAGACTTCATCGCTAAAGAAATCGCCTTTCAGCGTTTCCATAAACTCTTTCGAGTCAGTTAAGTCTTTTTGCCATTCCATCAATTGCCGCAACCAAGTAAGTTTTTCGTCAAAATTATCTTGAGCAGCGCGGTTTTCTTTGTACTTCCAGTGGGCTGCGATTCCGTACTCTGCGGTCTTATGCATCTCCCACGTCCGGATCTGCACCTCAAAGGTCTCCCCTTCCGGCCCGATTACCGTAGTGTGGAGTGACTGATACATATTGGCCTTCGGCATGGCGATATAGTCTTTGAAGCGAGTCGGAAGCGGTCGCCATAAAGTATGGACGACTCCCAAAACACCATAGCAGTCCTTAATCGAATGCACAATTACGCGGATCGCCGTCAAGTCGAAGATTTGCTCAAAAGTTTTGTCTTGCTGGTACATCTTTTTGTAGATGCTGTACAAGCTCTTCGGACGGCCGCTGATATCGGATTCGATATCCACTTCCGAGATCTTATCGTGCAGATTTTCAATAATTGCATTGATATAGGCCTCTCGTTCCGAGCGTTTCTTTTCGATCCGCTTCACGAGATCGTAGTAGATTTCAGGCTCCAAATACCGAAGGCTTAGGTCTTCCAATTCCCATTTTATCGTGTTGATCCCCAAGCGGTGCGCAAGCGGTGCATAAATCTCGAGGGTCTCCATCGCTTTATCGTGTTGCTGTTTTTCGGACATATACTCAAGCGTCCGCATATTGTGAAGTCTATCACATAACTTGATAATAATGATCCGAATGTCATTCGCCATGGCCATGATCATCTTGCGAATGTTTTCGGCTTGATTTTCCTGTTTCGTTTTAAATTTCAGTTTCTTTAATTTCGTGACACCTTCTACCAAGACGGCGACATCATGCCCGAACTTTTTCTCAATGAACTCGAACTCGTGGTCGGTATCTTCTAAAATATCGTGCAAGAGCCCAGCGATGATTGTGTCTTCATCCATATTGAGCTCCGCCAATAGGAGTGCCACATAGAAGGGGTGAATGCTGTAGGGTTCGCCCGAAGCGCGCAACTGTCCCTTGTGTGCATCGACTTGAAATTCACAGGCATCACGAATGCGCTTTTCATCGAAGCTCGGATTGTACGATCGGATTTTTTCTAATAATTTATCAATCATAGGAACCCCTTTTTTATAATGCTTAAATTATACCAAAATCCAGTTGAAATTCAAATCAACGGATATCCTCGACTACGATCTGCAGATTGGATGCGCCTTTGTATTCATGGATCTGCGGCGAGTATACGAGGTCCACGCGTAAGTCGTTCCCGATCTCTCGGAACGCATCCTCAAAAGACATGCCGAATTTCCGATACAGATACGTAAGCGTCTCTTCCGCTCTGCTAAATTGGATTCCGGTGATCTCGCCACGGCTCGTCAGGAAACGAAAACGCAAAGTGGATTGATTCTTTCCGATCGCTTTAACCCCGGCGAGGATTACATTTCGAGAGGCAAAGAGCGGCTTCGGATTCCCTTTCCCATAGGGCTCCAACATGCGAAGCTCTGTCACTAAGGCGGATGTAATATACTGCAGGTCTACCGGAAAATCGATGCGCAGCTTCTTCGTGAGATCCGCTTTTGAAGGCTTCCATTCCGCTAAGAGCGATTCGATCAATTTCTCCTTCTCACCGGCAAGAAAGCTGAATCCGGCCGCCATCGCATGCCCGCCGTATTTCGTAAAGTACGATTCCGACTTCATCAGATGCTCGATCATGGAATAGGATGAAATCGAGCGAGCTGATCCTTTGAGGACCGTATCGTCTTGCGATTTCGTAACTAAGAAGGTCGGGCGATAGTACAGATCGCGAATCTTGCCTGCCACGATGCCCAGAATGCTCTCGTGTGCATCGGGAAGTTCAAGAAATACGATGTGTTCGGGCTCTTCGTCTGAAAGAATGGCCTTCGCTTCTTCGAAAGCCTCTTGCGTGAGAGTTTGTCTTTGCGTATTTAATTCTCGTAGAGCATTCGCAATGGACGACGCTCTTTCTTCGTCGTCCGTTAAGAGCAGCTCGACGCCTTCCGAGGCATCTGCAAGCCTGCCTGCTGCATTGATACACGGTCCTAGTACAAAGCCGATCGCATATGCGTCGAGCTTTCCGCGGATGCAGGTCGCTTCCATCAGCTTTTTGATCCCCGTTTGCGAGGTTCGATTGAGCGCTTCGATCCCCCGCACGGTAATCGAGCGATTTTCTCCCACGAGATCCACAATGTCACAGACCGTACCCATCGCAGCGTAGCCGATCAAGATTTCGGGGAGCGCACCTTGTCCGCGTTCCTTCCAAAGCGCTTCCGCCAATTTAAGCGAAACGCCGGCTCCCGCCAGCGTTTTAAACGGATATTCGCAATCGGATCGGTTCGGATTGAGGACGGCAATTGCATCAGGAAGCAACTCCACACCTTCTTCTCGTCGAACTTGGTGATGGTCCGTCACGATCAAGTCGATTCCGGTTTCCTTTGCGCGCGCAGCGGCTTCAAAGGACTGAACGCCGTTGTCGCAAGTCAGCAATAGGCCGATATCGTCTAAAACCGCCTCTTCGACATGTCTCGTCTGCAATCCGTACCCTTCGAGCATTCGGTCGGGAATTCGGTAGTCGACTCGAGCACCGATTCGCTCCATCGCGATCATCAACAGAGCTGTGGAAGCCACGCCGTCTTGGTCATAGTCACCGATGATTCGGATGCGTTCCTTCGAGTCGATCGCGGTCAAGATTCGGTCTACGGCCTCCCTCATCCCTTTCATTCGAAACGGATCGGGTACTTCCATGGTCAACGGATTGAGAAAATTGTCGATTTGCTCTTTTTCACGGACGCCACGATTGTAAAGGATTCGGAGGATCATATTTCCGTAACCCGTCTCACGCTGCATCGGGGTTAGATCCGGGACGGACGGGACAGACCAATCAGCTCTCATGATTCGGATTCACTTGCAGTGCAAGCGCGCACTCGGTTCTCTTCTTTTGCATCTCACAGCCGATTTCAAACGGTTCCATGATCGAACCGTTGTTAAAGTAGGCGTTTGCATGACATCCACCGCTGCAGAAGTTTTGATTCCAGCACTCCTTACAAGCCGTCTTGGTGTCCACGGTACAATCGGTAAATTGCGCGACGATGTCCGGTCTCGTGATCCCTTCATCTAACGTTCCGATTCGAAAAGCTTCTTCCCCTACGAATTGGTGGCAAGGGTAGATCTCGCCGAACGGGGTAACGGAAATGTACTCGACGCCCGCTCCGCAACCCATTCTCTTCTTCGCGAGGCAAGGCCCTTCCGTAAGGTCCACCATAAAGTGAAAGAACTTGAGATTCGGATTCTCTCTTTGTCGTTCGCGGTAGGCTTCTGCAAGTTTTTCATACGATGCCAGGATCTCGGGTACGTGTTCTTCCCGGATCGCATACGGTTCTTTCGGATCCGTAACCACCGGCTCCATCGAAACCGCTTCGAATCCTTCGTCGAAATAATGCAATACATCTTCGTAGAAATCGAGATTGTTCGCCGTGTAGGTTCCTCGAATAAAGCTGTCCCGGTTTCCTCGTTCCGCTAAGAGCGCTTTAAACTTCGGCATCACGACATCGTAGGATCCCTTTTGGTTGACCGTGGGTCTCATGCGATTGTGCACATCGCGCCGGCCGTCCAAGCTCATGACCACATTGCTCATATGCTCGTTAATAAATGCAGATTTTTCCGCATCTAAAGAGACCCCATTCGTCGTAATGGTAAAGCGAATATTTTTGTCGTGCTTTCGATTCAACTCTTCCCCATATAGAGTGAGCGCTTTCACCACTTCGAAATTAAGCAGGGGTTCACCGCCGAAGAAGTCCACTTCCAGATTCTTTCGGTTCCCGCTGTTTGCAACTAAAAAATCGAGAGCGGCTCGGCCGGTTTCTTCCGACATCAAGTCCCGCGCCCCTTTAAAGTCGCCTTGCGAAGCGAAACAGTATGCACACCGAAGGTCGCAGTCGTGAGCAACGTGTAGACACATCGCTTTGATGACGGGCTCGGGTTTCGTGACGGCGATATCCGCAGGTTTTAGGTCCGGCTTTAGCAATTCCTGCTCAATGAGCGATTTGATTTCAGCCATTGCTTCTACGATCTCGGACCTTTCGTAGCGATCGGAAAGTGCCGAAATCTTCTCTTCCGGATCCATTTCACTTGGAAGCCGGATCAAGTCGTACACGAGCGGGTCGACTGCTAAAATGCATTCCGTGACCGTATCGTATACCATCGATTGTCCTACTATTTGAAAACTATGTAATGTCAAAATTTTTCCTCTTTAAGCAAAAAAAGTAGTGGAAACCCACCACTTTATTGTTCGTTCTCGCATTTTTGATTGCCTACCGTGCAAGATGTTTTGCAAGCGGATTGGCAAGAGGTTTGGCATTCGCCACAAGCTTTGTGCTGAGCCGTGTCTCTTTTGCTCGGTGCTTTTACAATTTGAATGTGTTTCATCGTCTCTCTCCTATGTAAGGGAACTACAGTCCCCTGTCCTCCGTCATCGAATCCTCTTCTACTTCTTCGACGGTTTCTTCCACGGGTGCGCTTTGTGCGCGATCCGCATTGTCGACGGTACCGACTGCCCATTTCGTAACTTCAAGCTTTGTCTTTGCGGTTCCGACTTCCAGAGTAAGGTATTCTTCCCCTACCTTTACCACCTTGCCACGAATGCCACCGATCGTCGTAACGCGGTCACCGACGCGCAAGGCACTTCTCATTGCATTGACTTCTTTTTCTCTTTTCTTTTGCGGTCTGATCACAAAAAAATAAAAGAAAGCGAAGACAACGATCATCATAATAAACGGATATGCTTGACCCAATTGCTCTGTTGCCATTTCATCACTCCTTTCAGACATTATACACTACTATGCAAGTGAATATCCATAGGAAGTATAAAAATCTTCCCGAAGCGCCAAAAACTCGTCATTTCGGATCGCTTCCCGGATCCTTTCCATCATCTTCAATAAAAAATGCAGATTGTGGATTGTGGCGAGGCGCGGCCCTAAGATCTCTTTTACATTAAATAGATGTCGGATATAAGAACGACTGTAATTTTGACACGTATAGCAGTCGCAGTGCGGATCGAGCGGCTTGTCGTCCAGTCGGTACTTTGCATTTCGGATTACAAGTCGGCCGTGCTTTGTAAAGACCGTCCCGTTTCTTGCGATCCGAGTCGGGAGTACGCAGTCCGCCATGTCGATCCCGTAGCGCACCGCTTCGAACAGATAATCCGGCGTACCGACTCCCATCAAATAGCGGGGCTTCTCCTTCGGCAGAAAGTCGGTCGTATGGTCGAGCACTTCTTGCATCAGCTCGAGCGGCTCTCCTACACTTAAGCCCCCGACGGCATAGCCCGGGAAGTCCAGTTCCACGAGATCTCTTGCCGAACGCTCGCGCAAGTCCTTAAACATCCCGCCCTGCACGATCCCAAAGAGCGCTTGGTCTTCGTGTCCTATATGCGCCTCGAGACACCTTTTTGCCCACCTAGTTGTTCTCTCCATGGAATGCTCGATATATTCCCTTGTGGCCGGATACGGCGCGCATTCGTCAAATGCCATCATGATATCCGAGCCCAGTGTGTGCTGAATCGCCATCGCTTCTTCCGGTCCCAGGAAGTGCTTTGAGCCGTCAATATGCGAGCGGAATGTAACTCCCGCCTCTGTAATCTTTCGCATCTGCGATAAGCTGAACACTTGAAATCCGCCGCTGTCCGTAAGGATCGGGCCGTCCCAATTCATAAACGAATGCAATCCGCCCATCTTTCGAATCACTTCCATGCCCGGTTTCAAGTATAAATGGTATGTGTTCGATAAAAGGATCTGTGTGCCAATCTCCTTTAATTCTTCGGGCGTCATCGTCTTTACAGTTGCCTGTGTGCCCACCGGCATAAAGATCGGCGTTTCGATCGTACCGCGCGCGGTTTCAATCGTACCGAGCCTCGCCTTAGATTTTGTATCGGTTTTGTGAAGGGTAAATTTCATTGGGTCTCCTCAAATAAAAACATGCAGTCGCCAAAACTAAAAAAGCGGTATCGCTCTTTTGTCGCAATCTGATAGGCATGAAGGATGTGCTCTCTTGTAGAAAATGCGCTGACCAACATCAGCAGAGTGGATTTAGGCAAATGGAAATTGGTCAATAGCGCATCCGCGATCGCAAAACGAAATCCCGGTTTTACGAAAAGCGAAGTCCATCCGCTGTAAGCCTGAGCCTGTGCACCCAACAGAGCCTCCCCGACCGATTCCAACACCCGCAAGCTTGTCGTACCGATTGCGATCACGCGCCCGCCTGCACGCTTGGTCTCTTTGATCAAACTAGCGGTCTCTGCGCTTACCGAATACCATTCGGAATGCATCTGATGTTCATCCGGATCGTCCGTCTTTACAGGGCGAAAAGTACCCAAGCCGACATGGAGGGTGACCGGTGCGACGCGGACCCCTTTCTCTTTGATCGCCCGCATCGTCTCTTCCGTGAAATGCAAGCCTGCGGTAGGAGCCGCTGCCGACCCTTCGTACTTTGCGTACACGGTTTGATAGCGCGATTGATCCGCTAATTTCTCGTGAATATAGGGGGGAAGCGGCATCTCGCCCAGTTGGTCTAAGAGTTCTTCCCAGATCCCCTCATAAGTAAAGCGAATCCTGCGGTTTCCGTCTTCCTGAATCGTCAAAACCTCGGCTTGAAGGATCCCGCCGCCGAATTCCACGATTGTACCGACTTTCATCTTCTTTCCGGGTCGGACCAACACTTCCCACTCGCCTTCGGGAAGACGCTTCAATAAAAGCACTTCGATGCTCTCTTCCCGCCCGGGGCGGTTTCCGAACAAGCGAGCCGGCATCACTTTCGTGTCGTTGATCACGATCAAATCATTTGGCCGGATATACTCTATAAAATCGCGGAACTCTTTGTGAGACACAGCCCCCGTTCGCTTTTCCAAGACCAGCATCCTGGCCCCGTCTCTTTTTTCCGGCGGATGCTGCGCGATTAGGGACTCGTCGAGCTCGTAATCGAAGTCGGATAGTCGTAATTTAGTCTTCATACGGAATCCCCAAATGCGCGTACGCACTCTTCGTCGCGATTCTTCCGCGAGCCGTTCTCCCTAAAAAGCCGATCTGTAAGAGATACGGCTCATACATATCTTCGATCGTGACGCGTTCTTCGCCGACCGATGCGCAAATCGTGTCGATCCCGACCGGACCGCCGTTAAACTGCGTGATGACCGTTCGGAGGATTCTTCTATCTAAAGTATCCAGCCCAAGCGGGTCAATCTCAAGCAAATCCAGACCGCTTTTCGCTGTCGCGAGGTCAATATACCCCTCGCCACGCACCATCGCAAAGTCGCGCACGCGTTTTAGAAGCCGGTTTGCAATACGAGGCGTACCGCGGCTTCTTCTTGCGATCTCGACCGCACCCTCGCGATCGATCTCCATATCGAGTATGCCGGCCGAGCGTTCGATGATCCCCGTAAGCTCGGACACCGTATACAGCTCCAAGTTCAATAAGACGCCAAAACGGTCTCTAAGAGGCGAAGTCAACAAACCCGTCCTCGTGGTCGCGCCGATGAGCGTAAAGCGTTCCAGATCGATTCTAAGCGATCTGGCGGACGGTCCTTTTCCTACGATGATATCTAATGCATAGTCCTCCATCGCGGGATACAGGATCTCCTCAACACTTCGATTGATCCGGTGAATTTCGTCGATAAACAGCACGTCATCCTTTGTCAGATTCGTCAACAAACTCGCCAAATCGCTTTGGCGTTCGATCGCAGGGCCCGAAGTGATGCGGATGTTTACCCCCAATTCATTTGCGATGATATGCGCAAGTGTCGTCTTCCCAAGTCCGGGTGGCCCATGTAATAGGACATGGTCGAGTGCCTCCGCTCGCATTTTCGTGGCTTCGATGAAGATGGAAAGTTTCTCTTTTGCTCCTTCTTGCCCGATGTATTCGTGCATCCATTTCGGACGCAACTTATTTTCGTTTTCTCGATCCTCCAGTGCGTAGTTGGCACCGATGATACGACCGTTATTCTCTTCCAATATTGCCTCCTACGATAAGCGCTTGATGCTCTCTTTGATCACTTCTTCGATATGCATTTGCTCGAGATTTAGGTCGAGTAATACCTCTTCGATCTCGCGGCGGACATATCCCAGATTTTGCAAAGCTTCCAATACGATATTGGCATCGTC
>CAZFWK010000041.1:0-353 GCA_964522555.1 uncultured Peptoniphilaceae bacterium
CGTTGGACTCCCCTGATGGAGTCACGATTTATGCAAACCCATTCAGTTCATTTGATTTTGTCTACAGTCTGAAACCGCCGAGTTTGGCGGTTTTTCTTATCTTCTTCGGAGTTGTTCCTGCTCTTCCATCACCCTGCGCTGAATCCCGAAACTCTTAGATTCATTCGTCTTGAGCATCTCGATCCATTGGAGCGCCTTTCCGGTACCCCGTACAACGGACGTGATCGGGTTTTCTGCAAGCTTGACGTCGATCCCGATGCGTTCCTTGATCGCGAGGTCGAGCCCGGTGATCATGGCGCCTCCTCCCGTGAGGATCGCGCCGCGGTCGTAGAGGTCGGCCGCGAGCTCCGGCG
>CAZFWK010000041.1:363-12833 GCA_964522555.1 uncultured Peptoniphilaceae bacterium
GTACCGTGTCGATAATCTCCAGGATCGGTCGCTGCAGCGCCTCCGCCATTTCGTTGGAAGACACGGTCTCTTTTACTGGCAAGCCGTCGACTAGATTGCGCCCTTTTACTTCCATGAACTCTTCTTCTTTCATCGGAAGCGCCCTGCCGATTCGCATTTTCAGCTCTTCTGCGGTGCGTTCCCCGATGATCATATTGTAATTCTTGCGCACGTATTCCGCGATCGCATCGTCACATTCGTCGCCTGCCGTCTTAATGCTCTCGCTTACGACAAGTCCGCCCAGCGAAATGACGGCGACATCCGTCGTACCGCCCCCGATATCGATGACCATGCTGCCCCTCGGGTCCGCGACTTCTACCCCTGCGCCGATCGCGGCCGCAAGCGGCTCTTCGATCAGGTAGGTTTTATTTGCGCCGGCTTGCTTGCTCGCTTGGAGCACCGCACGCTTTTGCACTTGCGAAATGCGGCTCGGTACGCACACGATCAGGTCCGGTCCGAAAAGCGCTCGGCCTACCGCTTTGTGCATAAAGTAGCGGATCATCTGCTCGGTCGCCTGAAAATCCGCGATAACGCCGTCTTTCATCGGCCTTTTTGCGATCACATTACCCGGCGTTCTGCCGAGCATCTTTTTCGCTTCCGCACCCACCGCCAAGATCTTATTGGTAAACACATCCAAAGCCACAACTGAGGGCTCGTTTAATACGACCCCTTTGCCTCGCACATAGACGAGGACACTGGCCGTCCCTAAGTCGATCGCTAAATTTCTACGAAAATTTGCCAATCAAAACGCCTCTCTTACATTGCGACGCGGGTAATATTCGCGCCGATGGATCTCAATCGTCCTTCAAAGTCCACATAACCGCGGTCGATATGATGCAAGTCGCCCATGACGGTCTGCCCTTCCGCGACGAGTCCCGCCAGGATCAGTGCCGCTCCCGCGCGGAGGTCCGTCGCTCTAACTTCTGCCCCGTACAGGTTCTTCACGCCTTTTACGATCGCGACATTCCCTTCCGTTTTGATATTCGCGCCCATTCGGACGAGCTCTTCCGCATGCATGAAGCGGTTTTCGAATACCGTCTCCACGACTCTCGATTCTTTCCCGGGGCAGATCGTGAGCATCGCCATAAATTGCGCCTGCGCATCCGTCGGAAAGCCCGGATACGGGAGGGTCTTGATGCTCGTGGGGATCAGCTTCTCCGGCCCTTTTACGCGGATGATCTCCTCGTCTTCTTCGACAAAGCAGCCCATTTCCTTCAACTTCGCGCTGATCGGGTGAACGTGGTCGGGGATCGTGTTTTCGATCAAAAGGTCTCCCTTCGTCATCGCCGCCGCGATCATAAAGGTCGCGGTTTCGATGCGGTCCGGAATGATGCTGTGCCTTGCCCCGTGCAGCTTTTCTACGCCGCGAATCTTGATATTCGACGTGCCCGCCCCTTTGATATCGGCACCCATCTTGTTTAAAAACTGACACAAGTCTACGATTTCGGGCTCTTTCGCCGCGTTTTCGATGACGGTTTCTCCACGCGAGAGGGACGCCGCCATGATGATGTTTTGCGTCGCTCCGACGGATGGGAAGTCCAAATACATCGAGTTTCCGACCAAACCGCCCGGTGCGGAAGCTTCTACATAGAATTCTTCATTGTTTTCCGTCACCACGGCGCCTAATGCGCGAAAGCCCTTTAAGTGAAGGTCGATCGGTCTTGCGCCGATCGCACAGCCGCCGGGGGTCGAGGTGCGGGAGGTTCCGAGTCTTGCGAGGATTGGCCCCAATACCAAAAAGGAGGCGCGCATCATCCGCATGAGCTCGTAAGGGGGCTCAGTTTTGTCGATATTGGCCGCATTGATTCGCACGGTCGACTCCGCCAGATACTCCACTTCCGCTCCCAACGATTCCAATACTTCTATCATCACTTCCACATCTTTCAGGGAAGGTACATCGTCTAAAATAATTTCTTCGGTTCCGAGCAGGGTAGCGGCAAGAATCGGCAATGCTGCGTTCTTTGCCCCCATCACTCGGATATTGCCTGTCAATGCAGGACTTTTCTCTATAATCATTCGTTCCATATCTTTACCTCCGCTTGCCTATGGCACTATTATACACTATCCGACATGAGACTTGCGAACCTCTCAACGAAGATCGTGCTCAATTTGAATCGAAGTCTTCCCTTCGGTCGGTCGGTTGAATCGGCACGGAATCCACAACCGTAGGCAGCGGCTTGCCGGCCATATCGAAGTATTCGTCGGTATCGGTCGAAAGTCCGCGCTTCTTCAAGCGAAGATTCGCGCGATCCCTCGTCAGCGAATAGAGCAGCACGAAAACCGGGAGCCCCACCACCATGCCGGGCAAGCCGAAAAAGTGATTGGCTACGATCAAGGTGAGCATAATCCAAAAAGCGGATACGCCGAGTTGTTGCCCTTGAACGCGCGGCGAGATCACATTTCCCTCAAGCTGTTGCCCGATCAGGATCACCAAGATAAACCAAAGTCCTTTGACGGGGTCTGCGAGGAAGATCAAAAGCACGACGGGAATCGAGCCGATCCAAGGTCCGATGACCGGGATCAGATCCGTAATAAACAGGATAAAAGTAAGCAATAGCGGATACGGCGTCTTCATCAGGATCATGACCGCAAAGAAGAACACCGACAAGATGAACGAGACCAGGAGTTGCCCCTTGATATACTGCTTCATGATATGGTTCATCTTGTGCGCGACCTCGTTGATCCGCTCCGCTGCGGCAATCGGCAAGTAGGCAAACAGCATCTTGTTCATAATGCCCGCGTAATGCTCTTTACGGAGTAGGAAGTAGATCGATAGGATGAACCCGATAAAGAAGTTCACGAGATTCGTGAGCGTGGAAAGCAAAAAGTTGCCCAAAACGGGGAGCGTGCCCGTCAGAAAATTATTCAGCCAAGCCACCAGGGATTGCCACTGATTGGTCAGATACTTTTGGATTTCCACATCCAAATTCCGATTTCGGATGAACTCCTGCACCCAAATCGAGGTGCTCGTAACATTTGCCGGTATCGTTTTGGTCAACGCTTGCATGCTATCCACGAGTCGCGGCAAGAGCATAAAGCTGAACCCCACGATGATCGCGATGAATACCAGATACGATAGCAAGAGTGCGATCCCTCGCTTCGAATCCGCGCGGAGGCTTTTCAGCTTTCCGATATTGAGTACGCGCTCTTCGAAAAACACTAAGAGAAGATTGACCAAATAGGCGATCACAAAGGAAATGATCACGGGGGTGAGCATCCCGCTGATGCTCTTAAACTTCAGGCTCTCGATATTCGTATTTTCCGTGAGGCGGAAAAATAGGATCGCCGCCGCCAGCACGAGAAAAGCGTAAATCCCAATCGTCAGATACTTCTTGTTCCATTTAATATTCATCGTTTGTCTTCATTCTCTAAGTGTAAGGTGCATCCGACGACATTCTCTTGAAATGCCTCCCCATCAAAGGTGAAGTGCGAAAGCGCCGTCCCGTGCAAAACGCGGATCTTCTCGCCGAAGGGAATCCCTAAAAGCACCTGCAGCAGTTGCGCCTGCAGCATCCCATGTGTCACGACGAGGATCGTATCCGCGGGGTCTTGTTTCAGCAAATCGACCGCAAGTTCTGCGCGGCTCCTCACCTCGTTTACATTTTCTCCATTCGGTGCTTGAAATAGGCTCGATCCCGAAATAAAATTCTCATACGCCTCCGGATTCGTTTGGGAAAGGTCGGAAAGCATACTGCCTTCCCAGTCGCCCATGCGCATTTCTCGCAGTTCGACAAGCTCCTTTCGGGGGAGCTCCCGCCCTTCCGTGATCAGATCCGCGGTATGCTTCGCGCGGAACAAGTCCGATGTGTACACGACATCGAAGGGGATGTCCGCGATGCGCGCAGCCAATCTTTTCGCGTCGGTGATTCCTTTCTCCGTCAGCGGAGAGTCTGCCGAACCTTGCAATTTCCCCAGGATATTCCATTCCGTCTGTCCGTGTCTGGTAATATAGAGTTCTTTCACGCATTTCCTCCCGAAATCTTATTTAATACCGTACCGATGTCCTCACGAAAGACGAGATTCGCCTGCGAATCCCTCGGCGTTTCACCTTTGTTGATCAGAATCAGCCGGTCGCCTTCGTAGAACCGGAGCAGTCCCGCAGCCGGATACACGACCAATGACGTACCCGCCACGATCAGCACATCGGCTTCTCCGAGCGCATCGATCGCCCGCTCCAGTGCGTCGTTGTTGAGGATCTCCCCGTACAAGACGACATCCGGACGCACAAACCCTCCGCATCGCTCGCAGATGGCTGCGCCTTCAAATTTCATCGCATACTCGAGCGGATACTTCTTTTCGCAGTCGGTACAATAGTGGTCCGCCAAATTTCCGTGAATCTCGATTACATTTTCGGACCCCGCCTCCTGATGCAAGCGGTCGATATTTTGTGTGATGACGGCAAGAAGCTTCCGTTCTTTTTCCCAACGCACCAGCGTCTTATGTAAATCGGACGGTTTTGCATCGGGGAAGACCAGATTCCTTTTATAGTACGACGAAAACCCGTCCGGGTCCGCTTCCATATAGGCATTGCTAAGCGCGTATTCGGGCGAGAACGCCTTTTCTTCCGACTGGTTGTATAAGCCGCTGTCGCTTCGAAAGTCGGGGATTCCGCTCGCGGTCGATGTGCCTGCACCGCCGAAGAACACGATATTTTTAGCCTCTCTCACCCATTGTTCCGCTTCTTTATATGCGTCCACGATTTTCCTCCCACTCTTTTCGCAAAATGCAGTAGATCTCTTCATCATGAAAGCCGTCCGCAAGCAAGTGTCGCTCCCGGAGAGTCGCCTCATGCCGGTATCCCAAGCGAATGGCGATGCCCGCGCTTTTTGTATTTTCTTTCGCGCAGTGGATCTCGATCCGGTTCAGCCCGTACTCCGTAAAGCCGGTGTCGGTCAGAAAGGAGGCTGCCCGGGTCATATAGCCCTTTCCGCTGTATTGGCTGAACAGCCAATAGCCGATCTCCCCGTACGCGTGCTCCTCGATCCGGATGCCGCAGGCGCCGATCGGCTCATCACCCAAATACAGGATGCGTTCAAAGCCTTTCTCGACAGGCATTTGGCTCCATGCCTCGATCACTTTCGCTTGCGACGCAGCCGTCATCTTTTCGATGAATGTCAGCCAAGGCAGCAGATGCTTTCGGTCGAGCAGAATCTTGTGGTAAATCGAGAAGACTTCCTCGGGTTCCGGTAGGTCCAAAGTGAGTTCCTCATCGATTCGCATCGTCTTAGGTGCCGTAATAATCGAATTCATTTTCTCCCCCCGGTGTGTAACGGCAAAACGCTTCCGTGACCGAATCGTCCAAAAGCACCTTTAAATACGCCTCGATAAATTCCGCGTGGCCTTCCGCCGCCAAAAACTCTTCCCATTCCATCCAAAACACGGGGCCTTCTTCCGTCTTTTCGATCAACTCTCCGCTAAAATCATCCGATTTGTAGAGCGTGACGACCTCCCGATCCCCATTTTCGTACACCCACTGCAAAAGACCGCAAAACGTAACAGCACCCAATACAAGGCCTGTCTCCTCCTCGACCTCTCGTCTGACCGCGGCGTCGAAACTCTCAAAAGGCTCCACTTTGCCACCGGGAAAGGTGAGCCCTTCCCATCCGTGTTTTTTTACTTTATCCTGCACGAGTACGCGCGATCCGCTGGTGATCATGCAATAATTCATCCATTTCATAATCGTACCTCACCTATCGTATACCCAAAACGAGTGCGTCTTGTGACGCACTCGTTTTGGGTTGACAATCTCCTAGTTCATGAATATCAATCGCAAACCATGCATAGGGTAGTCCATAGCGTAAGTGACGGAGTCAGGGGATGTCCATAAGTGCGACTCTGAGACGAGTCCTCACCTTCTTCTCTATCGATCGAGAGGACGAAGTATCAGCTGGGGACGTACGCGAGGAATACGAGCGTAATCTACGGAGGCGTTGGACTCCCCTGATGGAGTCACGATTTATGCGAATGCATATAGCTCAATCGACTTTCTTACATAAGTCTCGATCAGATTTCGTTCTTCTCCAAGCGAATTTTCACAACGGATTCATTCAGCGGCGTCTCATCCGTCTCGAGCGCTTCTACCCTCGTAAGCTCCGTTGTAAGGGTCTCTTGTTTGATGAACTCCTCATACGCCACAAGCGCATCGTGCACATCGTCCGTCGCCACATAGAAAGTCTGAATCGTGTCGATCACATCATAATCGGAGCTCTTTCTGAGCTGTTGCACTTTCGAAACGAATTCGCGCGCAAAGCCTTCTTGCACGAGTTCCTCATTCAGGGTGGTGTCCAAAAGCACGAACACATTGTCCTGCATGCTGACATTGAAGCCCTCTTTCGCAGTGATCGTCGTCAGTACATACTCGGGCAGAATGCGCACATCTTCGCCGTCTAAGGACAACACGACCTCGCCCGCGCTTGCGAGCTCATCAAGAAACGCCTTGGCGTCGGCTTCTTTTAGCGCATTTTGGAACGCTTTAATCTTCTTGCCCAATACGCTGCCCGCTGCCCTGAAGTCGGGTTTTAGCGAGAAGTCCATATACTCCGAGAGATTCTTTTCGAATTTCACATTCTTCACATTGAGCTCTTCCATGATGAGCTCGGTTAAGTCGGACAACACGGGTTCGTATTTTCCGTCGACGACGATATCGGCCAAAGGCTGTCTGACCTTGATCTTCGCCTCTTCGCGAGAAGCGCGGCCCAGTGTGACCAGCGTACGAACGAGTTCCATCTTCTCTTCCAGCGCATCGTCGACCGCACTCAAGTTCGCTTCCGGGAGAAGCGTCAAATGCACGGATTCTTCGCCCGTCAGGTGACGATAGATCTCTTCTGCGATAAACGGCGTGAACGGCGCCACCATCTGGCTTACGCCTTTTAAGATCTCAAATGTCGTTTGGTAGACGGAACGCTTGTCGGCATCCATCTCCCCTTTCCAGAAGCGCCTGCGGTTTCTTCGGATATACCAGTTTGACAAATCCTCGATCACAAAGTCGTTGATCGCACGGACGACCTTTGTGAGTTCGAAACGCTCCATCTCAACGTGATACAGCTCGAGCAGGTGGTTGTACCGCGACAGAATCCAACGGTCGATCTCGGGTCGGTCGTGAATCGCGACCGTGTCTTTCAGTCCGTCTTCTTCCTCATTGTTTGCATAAAGCGAGAAGAAATTGTATACATTTCGGAACGAGCGGAAGAACTTGGATTCCACTTCGCGAAGGCCGTCGATGTCAAATCGCGTGGGCAACCACGGCGGGGATACATACAAGGAGTAATAGCGGATGACGTCGCCGCCGTATTCGTCGATCAGATCAAACGGGTCGAGCGTATTCCCGCGGGATTTACTCATCTTCTTGCCTTCTTTATCCAAGACGAGGTCGTTTACGAGCACATTCTTATAAGGGGACTTTCCGGTCATATATGTCGAGATCGCCATCAGCGAGTAGAACCAGCCGCGCGTTTGGTCGACCCCTTCGCAGATGAAATCCGCCGGGAAGTATTGGTCGAAGTCGTCCTTGTGTTCGAACGGGTAGTGGCGTTGCGCAAAAGGCATCGCGCCACTGTCGAACCACACGTCGATTACATCCTCTTCTCGCTTCATCACGCCGTCGCAATGCGGGCAACGGATATGCACATTGTCGACATAAGGGCGGTGCAGTTCGATCGATTCATCGATATCCTCGATCGCGCGATCGATCAGCTCTTTCTTCGATCCGATCGACTCCGTCTTGTCGCACTCTTGACAGCGCCACATCGGGAAGGGTGTGCCCCAATAGCGACTTCTTGAAATCGCCCAGTCGTGTAAGTTTTCGAGCCAGTTTCCGAATCGCTTCTCGCCCATAAAATCCGGGAACCAATTGACATTGTTGTTGTTTTCGATCATTTTGTCTTTTACGCGCGTGATCTCGATATACCAAGAGGCATGTGCGTAATACAAAAGCGGCGTGTCGCAGCGCCAGCAGTGCGGATAATTATGCTCCATCTTCTGCTTGGAGTAGATCTTGTTTTCCTGCTTCAGCCAGTCCACGATCGCAGGGTTCGCATCAATTACGAAAGTACCCTTCCAAGGCGTGGCGGTGAACTTCCCTTCCAAATCAACCGGTTGCAAGAAAGTCAGCCCGTATTTCTTTCCGTTTAGGTAGTCGTCTTCCCCGAATGCGGGAGCGGTGTGTACGATTCCCGTTCCGTCTTCCGCGGTAACATAGTCGCCCAAAGTGACGACATAAGCCTTCCCTTCCGCAACGACAAAAGGCATTAGGGGTTCGTATTTCACGCCTTCCAGATCAGACCCCTTCATGGTTTCCAAAATTTCGTACTCTTCCCCGAGCACTTTCGTGGCAAGTTTTTTTGCCAAGTAATAGACCTCACCCTTATGCGAGACCTTTACCATCTCCTCATCCGGGTGCACCGTAAGAGCTACGTTTGAAGGAAGCGTCCAAGGCGTGGTCGTCCATGCGAGAAAATACGCGTCTTCGTCCGCGCGCTTAAACTTCGCGATGACCGTCTCCGTCTTCTCCACTTTATAGCCCTGCGCGACCTCGTGCGTCGCAAGCCCCGTACCGCAACGCGAGCAATACGGAAGGATCTTGTGCCCTTCGTAAATCGCGCCGTCTTTGTTCATCGTATCTAAAATATGCCATACCGATTCGATATAGTCGTCTTCCAAAGTGATATAGGGGTCGTCCATATCGACGAGATAGGCGATTTTTTCCGTCATATCGCGCCACAATTTCTCGTAGCGGAATACGGATTCTTTACACTTTTTGTTAAACGCTTCGACCCCGTACGCTTCGATCTCTTGCTTATTGTGAAGCCCGAGTTCCTTCTCGACTTCGATCTCGACCGGGAGCCCGTGGGTATCCCAGCCGGCCTTACGGTCGACGCGATAGCCTTTCATTGTCTTGTAACGACAAGTCAGGTCCTTCAAGGTGCGGGCGATTACGTGGTGGATGCCCGGCTTCCCGTTCGCCGTGGGCGGCCCTTCGTAAAATATGAACGACTCCGCATCCTCCCGAACCTCTACCGAGCGTTTCAAAAGGTCGATCTCGTTCCAATAAGAGGAGATCTCGGTTTCCCGCTCCGAGGTCCTCCGTTTCGACAATTCTTCAAAATGCATGCTGATTCCTCCTGGAATAAAATAAAAAAAGCCCCTGCCAATGCAGGGACGAATTAAAACCTTCGCGGTACCACCCAAATTACAGAACAAGTCTGTCTCTTATCTTACGTTTAACGCACGCGATACGGAAGCTTGAGCTTCAGCTCACGGGTGATCTTCAAACCTCGGTTTCTTGGGACTTTCACCAACCATCCCACTCTCTACACGCCCCAAGACCCTACTCTTCCGCTCTAAGCCGATTCTAAGAATACCCTTCCAGTATAAGCAAAGCGAAAGACCTTGTCAAGCGCGCATTTTTACACAAAAAGCGGGACCAAAGCAGCTCGATGCGACACTTCGAGTGAACGGAATTTATCATTATATGTGATAGGCGGATTGGCCAGGCTTGACTATCTGCAGAGTATCTATTGATGAGGAGAGAAGGAGAGGCCGGTATACCCCTTGAGGCCATATCCTGGCCGAGCGGTCCGTGAGCGTGCCGAAAGGGGTATACCGGACTCGACTGAACGGACTTTTCATAGCAAAAGACAGGCACATCGGCCTGTCTCCGCTTTTATCTTCTCTTCTCCCACGCATCCTGTTCTTCTCGAAGCACGTGGATCAGATGCTTTTCCGTTTGCTCGATCATGTCGTTTGTGATCGCCGTATCCATCGGGATATCCGTTAACGCTCTCGTATGTTGGGTCAAAAGCCCGATCGGAACCGTCCCCTCTTTTTGCTGCAGCTCGTGCGTGACGATCTTTCCGTACGCGTCGTCTGAGCCGATCCCGCAAACGCACTCGCCCTTTTTGATATCGCGCTTCGCGAAGGCGACCGTGTCGCACATCTGCCCCGCTTCCGGCGCGATCGTGGCGCGTTTTTCGACGATGGCGCGGTAGATCGAGGTGGGTGTTTCCAAGCTTGTCAGGTGATACGGCCTGTGAAACGCATAGTTCGGGCCTTCTCCCATGCTTACATAGCGCATCACGTCCCGCACATCGGACGATTCGCTTGTGGCGATCGCATAGACCCCCGGCGCGATCCCGAACGAGTAGTCCACGATCCCGTATCGGTTGAGCGAGCCGCCGTCCTCTTTCGTTCGATAAAAGGCTGGCATATCCGCGAGCAGCAGCTGTTCTCCATAGCCGCCCGTCACATCGGGCACGAAACCTAAGGCATTTCCCGCCGCGGTCATTTCGATCATGGTATTGGTGCCGTCTACAAAGCCCACGAGCATTTCGGGCCGAAGGCCTTTCTTCTCCGCCTCTTCCTCGAGATCCGCCCGCGTGATGCGAAGATTCAGCGGGTTGTTTTTGCCCTTTCCTACGGCGAGCAGCTCAAACCCGTTCCCCATCACAAAGCCCGCCAGCTCTACGATCGCCCCGGGCTCGTCGCCAGCCGATCCCGTATAGACGACGCCTTCTTTTTGCGCTCTCTGTAAGAGTATGGGGCCAACGGCCGCGTCCGTCTCCACATTGAGCATGATGATATCCAAATGCGAATCGATCGAAGCACAAGCGAGCTCCGCTCCCAGTGAGGGATTGCCCGTGGCGTCCACAATTCCTTGCAGCGGAAGGTCGAGCGCGATATGGTAATCCTCGCTCACGACGATCTTCCCTCGTTCAAAAGCGCTTTTCGCAGCCATCGGACTCTCGACAAAGGCGAGGTCGCTCTTGTCGTAGCCGGAGCGCAGCAATGCGTCGACCGCCTTTTTTGCCGTTCGATTGATGACGACAGCCGGGCGGATTCCTCGTATCGCGCTCAATTGCGCGAGGAGTGCGGCCCCCATTTTCCCGGTGCCGACGATCCCGATCTCGAGCGGATTGCCCGAGCGAAATCTTTCGTCTAAATCTCTTTTCATTCTCAGCAAATGCGTTCCTCCCTACAGTGCTTTTGCACACAAACTCGCCGCGGCAAAAGCCCAGTGCAGATTATATCCGCCGCAATCTCCATCTACATCCAACAGCTCCCCGATCATATAAAGGCCGGGCACGAGCTTTGATCCCATTGTGTTTTCGTCGATCTCATCCGTCAATACGCCTCCGCAGCTCACTTGCGCGGAGTCGAAGGGCTTCGAGTCAATCACTTCAAACCGCCAGCACAAGAGCGCCTCTATGAGCGCGCGTCGGTCACTTTCCGCCATTTTTGCGTACACGGCGTTTCGATTGACCCCGATGCTTTTCAAAAACGGAAGCACGATCTTATCGTGCAGAATGAGGGCGAGTACGCGTTCCAATTCCTCATGACGCGTCATGAGGAATTGCTCGATGCGCCCCGTACGCGTCCACTCCTCTCTGAGCAGAGAAACGCCCAAAACCGGCATTTTCCCCGCGAGGCGTGCGGCATTCGCGTGCCGACTCAATTGCAGAATCGGCGGTCCCGAAATGCCGTAGTCCGTAAACAGGATATCGCCCTCATCCGATCGAATGGGTTGATTGTCGATCAGCAGCGTGACTTTGGAGGGAAATTTTACGCCGTTCATGGCTTGATGCGTTCTCACGCGGAGCTTGAGCGCGACGATCCCCGGAAAGCGTTCGGTAACGGTGTGGCCGAGCCTTTCAGCCAGTGCATAGCCGTTGCCGTCGGAGCCGCTGCGCTTCATGGCGCTGCCGCCCGTCGCAAGCACGAAATTTCGCCCGGTATACGTGCGATTGTCGAAGGTAACCGCGGTAAGACCGCTATCCGCTACCTCCACATGCTTGCAATAGCTTTCGGTGACCACTTGCACGCCGCTGTCCAAAGCCGCCTGCAAGAGCGCCTGTGTCACCGTCTTCGCCTGAAAAGAATGCGGGTACACGCGCCCGTCCGGGAGCGCCGTAAGCGGCATCCCGATGGACTCGCAAAAATCCGCCATCTCGGTTACGGTGAAATTTTCCAGCGCAGGCGTCACGAACGATTCCTTTGCGCCGTGAAAGTGCGAAGCGTCCATGTCGAGATTCGACAAATTGCACCTTCCGTTACCCGTTTGCAAGATTTTCTTGCCAGGATTTTCGTTTCGCTCAAGCAATACCGTGGAAAGGCCCCGCCTTGCGGCCTGTATCGCGCAGACGAGACCGGAAGCTCCCGCACCCAGTAGAACTACATCAAACATCTTCTCCTCCAAAACATCTAAACTTCATTATACTGTAAACGAGGAGGATCGATCAAGCGTTCCAGTCGGCAAGTCGCTCCATCCAGGCGCGGTTTGTGAAATTGTATTGCAAAGGGGTAATCGTGGGGTGCCCTAAGTCCAGATAGAAGCGATCGGTCCCCACAGCATAGCGGATGTCCTTTCGCCCCTTCGCGGTCAGTGTCATATCGCCCTCTTCGTTTTCCGCGAGATGATAATAGTCGAAGATCGGGTA
>CAZFWK010000042.1:0-6572 GCA_964522555.1 uncultured Peptoniphilaceae bacterium
ATCGATCCTGCCGGGGTCTTTTTTATCTCGATAGTCGTCCAAAATCTTTTGAAGCGCTTCGCCATACGGTCCTTCTCGGTGCAGCGTACCCGTTTCTTCCGCTTCCTTCAGTGCTTCGATCGGAAGATCCCCTATGGGCACGTACAATTTCGAGAGATCCGTTTTTTGCAGCAATTCCTTTGCAAGTACCTTCAGATTATGTGACACATAGCGAAGTGCGAACAGATCCACAATCTTCGGCTCGGGACTTGCATCATAAGCGAAAGCGTACAGATCCTTCAGCGTTTGGTCGAGCATCACTTCATAATCTTCCGGATCCGTCAGCTTCGAGACGGCGGCTTGATACGAGGTTTCAGCTAAGATTCGATTGAGCTCTTCAATGGAATCCGTTTCTGCCAAACGATTCAACTGATCCTTCGTCAACAGACTCTTTTCGGCGATTCGTACACGTGTGGAAGCCTGAATAAAGGCATCTTTTTGCATACTAACCCTCCTTTGCAAATAAAGAGTCGCGAACTTCCTGTTCCATTTCGTCACGCGAAGCGTCTACCAGCGAATCGAAATAGTAATTTAAATAGAGTTTTCCCTCGCGCACCGCAAATCCGTCCGGTGCATCGGCTGCGGTTTCCACCGCACGTCCGCCGATTGTGGAACCGATCGCTTGCTTACGCTTTTCGGGAATGATGATAACCTGCTCTTTGCCCTCTCCCAGCGCCTTAACGGTTTTTTCAACAAACGCCTTGTACTCAGCATCAGGCATGGCCGAAAGCAACTCTTTGGCTCTGGAAAACGCAAGATCCATTTTTTCCTGTTTGATCGTAAGTTCTTCGTTTCTCGATTTGAGTCTTGCGTTCGACAAAACGCGCTCGCGCGTTCTTTCGGACTCGTTTTCCGCCGAGCGAGTAATTCTTGCGATGTCTTCTTCGGTTTCTCTCGCTTTGCGCTCTGCAAGCTGGGCCGCTTTGGCAGTCGCTTGTTCTAAAATTTCCGCGGCTTCTCTTTTCGCATCATCCAGGATTTTTTGGGTTAAGTTTTCGACATTTGCCATGTTTGTCACTTCCCTTTGCATTAAACAGCAAACAGGAGAATGATCGACATAACGAATGCCAAGATTGCATAGGTCTCTACCATTACTGCGTAGATAATCCCTTTTGTTTGCTGTTCTTCATTTTTCGCAAGGATGTTAAGCCCTGCGCAAGAGGTCTTACCTTGTGCGATACCGGAAGTCAATCCGACAATTGCGATCGGTAAGCATGCGATCATAATGTAGATACCTTTGTCCAAGGACATCGTTTCGCTTAAGCGAAGCATTACGAGGATCCCGATAATGAATCCGTACAGACCTTGGGTACCCGGAAGCAATTGGAGAACCAATGATTTACCGAACTTTTCCGGTTCGTCGATTACGATACCTGAAGCCGCTTCACCGGCCATGCCGACGCCGATTGCGGATCCCGTACCGGCAAGTAATACTGCAAGAGCTGCTCCCAATGCGGCGAAGAGATTTCCGCCATACTGAGCCATAAATTCCATCATGATTTTGTGACCTCCTGTTTTGTTAAATTAATATATTTCGGCGGATGAATAAATTCTTTAAATCGCACCCCTCCGCCTTCGTAGAACTTACCGAAGAACTCTACATAAGTCAGACGCGCGGTATGCACGTAACCCGAGAGCATGGTAAGAAATACGTTAAATAAGTGGAATCCGATAAACACCACAAAGCCCAAGATGTAACCGATGATTCCCGCTCCGAAGAGCATCTTCACGATCAAGTTGACTGCAACGCCAATAAATGCACTCGAAAGTCCCAGCGCCATCAGTCTTGAGTACGATACGAAGTCACCGATGTAGGACGAGATTCCGTACAGTTCATACAAGCCGCCTACAAGTCTTCCGACGATCGAACCGGCTCCTCTTGCTCCGAACAACACGATGCCCACCATTCCGATGATCATGACGAATTTCCCAATGGTTCCGAGGATCTCCGGCAGAATTCCCGCAATGCTCAAGCCCCAAACGATCGGTCCGATGATGGCCATATACCAAAGCCCCACATCGTAAAAAGCGTCCATCGGCTTCCCGTCACGGATGCGCATATACGCCCCGATTCCCATCGCGGTGAATAAGTGGACCGCCCCAAATGAAATCGAAAGGATCAGGAGTAGCATAAACTCGGAGTTCATATCGATCAGCATCGGCAGAGGGATTAAGCCTCCCAAGAACGAACCGTATACCAAACCCCAGATGATAACCCCGAAACTCAAGTAATAGAAGAACTTCACAAAGCTTCTAAAGCCCGGTGTCAAGTTAAAAAACTTCAATGCAGCCCAAGTGACGACCAATAAGAAGAGCCCGTATCCGATATCGGCACCCATCATTCCGAAGAAGAACCAGTAAAACGGGGCAAAAAACGGTGTCGGGTCAATTTCATTGTATTTCGGCATCGCGTACATCGAAGTTAGAGATTCAAACGGCTTCGTCAAATTGTTATTGCGAAGCTGAATCGGTACTTCATCGCTGTCTCTTTCAGCAGGCGTCAGTTCCATTGCATAGCTCTCTCCTGCTACCTCAGAGACCGTCCTCTTAAATTCTTCTTCCTTCGCGGTCGGAATATACCCCTCGATCGCGGTTGTGTAGGAAGTTCTTCCGAAATTCGATTGTGCGTCCAAACGGGCTTTTTGATTTTGTAACCCTTCAAACAGCGCCCTTAGATTCGGCAGCTCTTTTGTCTTGGACTTGATATGGCTTTCCGCTTCCAATCGATGCGCTTCAAGCTCTTCGATCTCGTCTTCTTTGCTTTTGATCAATTGCGTCGGAGTGCCCGTGCCTTGCGGTGCAAAAGGTTGGAATCCGGCTTTTCTAAGCGCATCCTCGATATCGTGCTTGTTTTCGATCAGATAAGCGATTTGTAAAAAAACCGTATTCTTTTCTTCCCCCATCTTTTCGACCACGAAATAGTCAAGGTCTTGTGTGAGCTCTTCAAATGACGCGAGTTGCTTTTGTTGAACCGTTCCCCATTGGCTGATGGAGACCCTCTTGGTACCCAATTGCTCTACAGGAGTGTTGAGCGAGCTCCAAGGCTTCAACTCTTCGATCTCTGCCTTTAGGTTTGCGATCTTTTGCTTTGCGTCTTCTCCGCTTGAATGATTCTTTTGCAGTGCGGCATAAAGGGTCTGCCAATCATAACGATCGAGAATCTCGTTGATCTGATCCAGCGAGTACCATGGCAGGCCCTCTTTCATGCCTGCGATCATGCCCTTCTTCTCTTCGTAGGGTTCTACCGTCTGAATCATCCACTGCACTTTGGAGATCGACTCGTTGACTTGCTGCCACTCTCCCGCGACATCGGGGGAAGGAAGTGCGTCAACCTCGTCTTCTACGTTTCTGCGTACGTCGACGAAGTGTACGTCGGCGAATTTTTGCAGTTGTTTGAGCAACGGCTTTCGTTCTTCGTCAAAAATGAACAACTGAAACCGGCTCATGTTCTCAATTGCCATCTTTTCCCACGATCCTCTCTACAATCTTTTTAGCTGCCGCATCGATAATAGCCTGCGGTAACGATTGTAATTCTACCTGCTGCTTTTTGCCGGATGCGATAAGCGGTTCGGCGTCTTTTTCCGCACCTTCTTTGCCCTTTTGAATCAAGGCATCCGCCCGGCCGATCATCTCTTCTACGCTTGAGCGATGCAGCTGATCTGCCTGTTCTTCAGCTTCCTGGACCAGACGTTTTGCTTCCTGTTGCGCAGAAGAAACCATTTCCCGCGCTTCCAGCTCTGCGCGTTGGATTTGCTCCAGGGTCGTATTTCCCATTGCTTCACCTCCTGCTGATAGATATTTTTCCTACTCAACAAAATATTTCTCTTTGCATTGCAGGGTGTTCTGTTTTTATTATAGCGAATTCGTATAGACAAATCAAACTTTTTATCACAGAATTACGAAAACCCATCAATAATCATGTCAAAGAAATTGTCCTAAATACAAAACCATGTGGATTTTTCGGTCCTTTCCTATATACTTATAACAATGTTCGTTTAATATCAATTTTTAAGCCGAATTCATTCGCGGAAATAAATTCATTTTCCTTATGCATCCTGAAACCGGGTTCCATTAGAACTCAAAGACGCTTTTCACGTAATTTTTGATCCACAATTCCAGCTGTGCGATGTCGACAGACGGAAAATTCAGTGAGATTTCTTTCAATCTCGTGTGCAGTAATGAATAAACGGCAAAATAAAAATCCTTTGAAAACGATTGACTATGCACATCGGCGAGTCGGCAGTTCTCACAGAGTATCCCTCGCAGCGAATGCGAAAAGGTCATGGCTTTGATCTTTCGGTTGCCGCAATTCGTGCATGCTGCCAGATATGGGCGGTATCCCATGCGCGCGGTCGCTTGCAAGATATAGGCGTATGCCAACCCTTTTGGATTTACGGCATCAGGCAAGAGGGTAAGCAACTCCAGAAACGCCTCATAAAGATCCGCTTGCGGAGCTTCTTCGGGCAAGCTTCGCAGGAGGAAAGTCGCAGCCGATTGCGCCGCATCTAATATTTCCAACGATTTTCGTAACGGGTAATGCAAATCGACCAACTCGGCTTGCCTGAGATAGTACATCTTGCCTCCCGGATCCAAGTCGAATACGCTCTCCGCAAAGATCTCCGTGACAGAGAGCAGCGCGCTGTTTCTCTTGTACACGCCCTGCGCCAGCACGGATAGGATTCCGTATTCCCTCGTAAAAATGCGCAGGATCTTCCCGCTCTCTCGATATTTCATTCCCGTGAGCACGATGCCCTGCACATTCTTGATCATTGGTATCCGAATTCCTTTAGTCTTTTTTGTTCGTTGCGCCACTTGTCTGCGATCTTCACCCACAGCTTCAAGTTTACGCGATCGCCGAGCAAGTTTTCGATGTCGATCCGCGCTTCTTGCCCGATCTGCTTGAGCATCAGCCCGCCCTTCCCGATCACCATACCCTTATGGGACTTTTTCTCGACGAACAGATTCGCCTCGATATCGACGATCTCTTTGTCTTCCCGTTTCGACATCTTGAGGATCTCCACCACGATTCCATGCGGGATCTCCTCTCGCAGGTGCACCATCGCCTTCTCGCGGATGAGCTCCGCCGCGATGAAACGCTCGGGCTGGTCGGTGATCATATCGTCCGGATAGTATTGTGGGCCTTCCGGCAAGTACTCTTTCAACTTCTCTAAAAAGTTGTCTACTCCCTGCCCCGCGAGCGCCGAAACCGGTAACACTTCAGCAAAACTCTCCATATCTCGATACGTCTGCAAGAGTTTCTCTTTCTCCTCTTCCGAAATCGTGTCCACCTTATTGAGCAAAAGAAGCACCGGCGTTTCAATCTGCTGCAAGATCTCCATAATCATCCGATCCTTCGGACCCATCATCATGCCCGGATCCACCAAAAATAGAATCACATCGACATCCGACAAGGTATTCTTTGAAACCCCCAGCATATACTCGCCCAGCTTGTTCTTCGGCTCTTGAATGCCCGGCGTATCTAAAAAGATGACTTGGGCATCGTCTGTCGTGTAAATCAACTGAATTTTATTTCTCGTCGTCTGCGGTTTGTCCGAAACGATCGTGACCTTCTCTCCGATGATCCGGTTTAAGAGCGTCGATTTCCCTACATTCGGTCTTCCGATCACCGTTACGAAACCCGATTTATACGTCATCTTGAAGCACCTCCGGCCCGAAGCTGTGCGGTAGCAGTTCTTTGAGCGTGTAGATTTGATAGTCGTCGATCGAGTTTGCCACGATGACATCCATATCCGGCCCGAACTCCCGCATCACTTGCCGACACACGCCGCAGGGAAAAGTATTTTCCGCGTCCCCCGCTACCGCGATGCGTACTATGCGCCTCGCCCCGTTGTGCACCGCCGTAAATATCGCATTTCGCTCGGCACATAGCGTGGGCGAGTACGATACGATCTCGATATTGCTACCCGTGATCAGCTCACCGTCTTCCGTTTCCACACAAGCGCCGACGTGAAAACCCGAATACGGGACATAGGCTTTTTCTTTGGCCTCCAGAGCCAATTGAATCATCTTCTTTGTATTCATAATTCCCCCTATCGAAGCAAAGTCAGGATCAACACCGTCACTAAAGTGCCCATGATGCCCCCCGCCAATACTTCGGTTCCTTTGTGAATCCCGCCTTCTACCCGACTCTCCGCAACCAGGAAAGCCAGAAAATACGCAAGCAAGCTCACGATCATGATCTGATTATACGCCGCGATAATCGTGGCGACGGAAAATGATAGCGCAGCATGTCCGCTGACTGTTCCCCCTTGGAAGTGCGTTCCGTGTCCTCTTGAGAATCTGCTCTTCAGAATGACTGCGAGGATGATCACGATCGCAATAATTACGAAGGTCACATACACGGGATTGGTCCGCAGTTTCGATATTAAAGAGATTCGAAAAGAGTCGAGCCGCACCACGAATAGTAGATACCCCACTACCATCGCATTCACTGCGGCAACCAATACCGCACCTGCCGCGATATCCTTTGCCATCCCGGCTACGACGTAACAGCAGATGCCGACGGGCGGCAT